>NZ_JBFRJZ010000008.1:1187-73085 GCF_041469125.1 Vibrio sp. 10N.286.51.E5
ACTGCACGGCGTGACTATACCGTGTCAGTTTTTGAAAGTGACATGACTGCACGGCGTGACTATATGGTGTCTCGATTTGAAATTAATATGACTGTACAGCGTGACTATACGAAGTCTTCATTTGATACAGATATGAATCGTACACAACTTAACTCTGAGATCTATACCGACATAAGCGTCTCCCCCTTTCTTTTCAGTTAGATAGAAGCATGTGTTCAACAGTTTTGTGTTTACCAGTTGTTCTTTTGTGGCTCAACCATCTATGACTGTTCGCCTTGACTGCAAGGTCAACCAAAATGAAATTGATATGACTGTTCGCCTTGACTATTAGGTCAACCAAATTGAAATTGATCGAATCTTCACCACTTTAATTTTGTACTCCGATGTACATCGCTAAACAAAAAAAACTAACAGTCGTAACAGCCTCAAAGAAGCCGTTACTTGCTGGCGTCAGCGGCACTCGATACCGAGTTGTGATCGGCCAAAAGAAATTGACGCCTGATTTGGTACAAGCATCCCCCACCAGGTGACCTATATAGCCAAATGTCAGCGAGTATGCCCAAGGAAACTCATACGTCGCACATAAGAACAAAAGCCCGAACGCGGCAAGTAAACTATGTAGCGCCCCTCGATGCCCGAGAATGCCTTCAATCGGTATACTCAAAAACGGAACAATGCGCCCTACCCTGCTATGTCTGGTGTCAATGTCAGGCAGTAATGCTCCTAACATCGCGAAACCCATACCTGCAAATGACATCCAATAGAATGTGTCTTGCATGGTATTCATGCAGATGTAATAGGCGCTTGCTGTTGTTATTTGATGATTGATAGCCTTCACACGGCACCACCCTACTCAACAGCGTTGCCGTTTGTTGCCTTATCTACACGACGCTCTAAGTCTTTAAAGGCAATGTCGCTTGCTGCTCGAACGTCACGGAATAAGTCATCATTGCCATCATTGTTCGAATCGTATGGCATGAATGACAATAAGTAGACGCGGTACTGAGTATCTTCACGGATAATTTCTGTATCCGTTACGTCATAGTCAGAGAGCTGTGCGTTCGCCACCAGCTTATCAATTGTCTTTTTGGTCAACGATACGACTTTGCTTTCCGTTGTTGCTGAATTGGTTGTTTCTGATGTGTACGCACGTTCACTGCCCGATACGATTTGGCGATATTTCTTGGCCAATTCGAACTCAGCGTTAATCTTCGCTTTGGTTACCGCCATGTCTAAGTCAGAACTCATTCCTGTTCCGGCTGCAAAAAAGCCTTCACCGTTAGACTTCGGTGGTTTCATGTACCAAGATGGAATGTTACTCAGTGTCTCATCCACACGGTCAACCGTTGCGTCATGCTTCGCCTTTTCTACTTCCAATTTGGTCATGTCGTTAGATGCACAACCGACTGCCATGATTGAAATCATGAACGCAGCTAATGTTTTCTTTTGAGTCATTTTCATTGGTCTAGTCTCTTTTTAATGAATTAACGCTTTTGTTATACATACGCGAACTCATCGTTGAGAAAATAAATTGAAGTAGCGTTATAGCGACTGGGACCGTTGCGATGATTGCCCCAACACTCATCAAACCTGCCATTTCTTCCAGATAGATATTGACGCTGCTTAGAACGGTTGTGGTGTGTGAAGCTGCGTAGATTAAGCCGACATAAGTAAACACCCCAATCCACAGTGAGCCAGCCATTGCGATTTTGATGTCAGTGAGAGATGGAAGCATGTGCAGTGTTACTGAAGATAAAACCCAGATGAGAAACCACTGTTGCCACCCTGCTTTATTCATGAACAACGTTAGGTCAATTGTGTTGTTATTAAAAAGATACGGTGTCACTTGTGGTGAGAGGAAATACAGTGCGACGATGCCTGTGAAAATTGGGCCAATACTGACTATTACTTTTCGAATTGAACCGGAGATGGTCATTGGGTATTCGTAATTTACGTAGCCGAGCACGGGATTATCTTGAGTCGGCATTTGAAACAGTTTCACTTCGGTTACCTTAAACCCAACCAATTTGCACATCAGGTAATGTCCGAGTTCATGTAAAGGTACACCAACTATTCCCGTGATAAACACGAGTACTCTGCTCTTTTGGAAGCGCTCCATCAGATACTTAAGTACCCAAATGGCGGCAGCAATAGTTAGGAAGTGGATCATAGAGTTACCAATAAACGTATAGACGGTAATAAGGTAACGTTTCCCTCAAACGATGTTTTCAATTAAAGAGCCAATTTTCGGGCGTTAATTGGCAATATTTATTGTTGACCGTGCCGTGCGTCTATCTTTCGGACCTTTATTTGATACAACTCACACCAATGGAGAACTTGTTGAAGTCTTTCTGGTTTCGTAGATTCATCGATCAAAAGCGCAGCCGCATTAGAAAGCTGTAGCTGTTCAAAATTCAATAGCCGCCCAGCTACACGGCCATCATTGTCATAATCCGCGTTCAGCATCTTGGCTTGATATTGGCACTTTGGAAAGGTCGTATAAGGGGAGTCTGACAGTATCGCGACTTCTCCGGATACATTGCCCAGCAGCAGGCTGACTTTTTCCGTCACGGATAATTCACACTTCTGGCCACGCAGGTCGATAACAGAAAGTACAAACGGCGACTCGGGGATAAGCGTTCTTGCCCAAACACCATTGAGCTTCACATTTGAGGGCAGAGGATGTCTCGCAAAGATATTGAGAAACAACTCATCAGGAACAGCCTTTGGTCCTAAGTTCAACCGGGTGATTATAAATTTCTTCGGTATCTTACCGAGCTCCACCAGCGTGCTCGTGAGCATTGATTCCATTTCGGCTTCTTTCAACCACACCCCGCCTTGCTTTATCGGCAAGTTAAAGCAATCACCATAAAGTCCTTCACCATTTGCGAGCCCTTTCGATTTCAATATCAACGGCACACCTGCGCCACTGCCAGTATTTGTTCTGTGTTTGGCGTATGGAATTACATAGTTCATACCTAGCATATTCGATGTCCATTTTTGATTCTGTCATCATTGGTTATACACCGATTTTTGACTGGTTTAGACAGTTAGGATTTCTTTCAAAGACATTGATATATAAGGGCTCAAGGAGAATTCGCTAATTTTCAAAGTGGGGGGAGATTACTACTAAAAAATGGATTTCGTGATGTATATTCATAACATCACAAACAAGTTTAAGAAGGCATATTATGATTACTGAAATGATTAGCTCGCTAAGAGATTCGGTTACTCCATTCAAATTTGATGGTAGTACTTGTGATGTGCTTAAGGCATACAACAAAGATGGGTCCCCGAGCTGGCTCGATGAAAAAGGTGAGCTCATCGAGGGGATTTACATTGGTATGGAGAACGAGGTTTACCATGCCCTACCCGCGTATTCATCATCTCAGTTGAAACTGCTTGTAAAGAAATCCCCTGCCCACTTTTACAGAAAATACATAAGCGATATTGACCGTGGTAGAACCGTGTCGAAGTCGCTGCAACGCACCTTTGATGCAGGCACTTATGGTCATGAGTTGGTCCTAGAGCCTCATGGGTTCTATGACCGCTATTACCGCGATATTGTGCCAGCTGATTACCCAAATGCCCTTAGAACGGTCGCAGAAATGCAAGCGCTTGTTGAGAAGCTTAACATCCCTAATGTGCCAAAAAGCGCCAATAAAGAGCGTTTGATGAAAGAGTTATTGGCAGTAGAACCGACCCTGCAATTTTGGGATACGGTTTTAGAAGAGCACAACAATAAGGCTATCCATAAAGGTAAAAAAGCGATTGATGCCATTGTCTGGGACGATGCACACCGCGTACACGAAACATGTCGAGATAATGTTGATGCAGATGCATTGATTCAAGATGGGTTACCAGAGATCTCCTTTATCGCTCGCTGCCCAGAAACTGGCTTGTGGCTCAAGTGTCGCTTTGACTGGCTACGCTTCGACTGTATTGCCGTTGATGTAAAAACAACTGCGAGTACGGACCCTGATGCGTTTGCCAAGCAAGCGGGTAACTTGGGATATCACATTCAAGAAGCGTTCTATACCTACGTAGCAAGCTTGCTTGAGGTGAACTTGGGTGCCTTCTTGTTTGCATGCATTGAGTATGTCGATGCTGATTTATGTGAAGTCTATGACTTACAAAGAAAGGAAGAATCGATGATTAAGTTCAAAGATGGGCTACATACATTGGCGACTTGCCTTTCTACAGGCGTATGGACAAAACGCGTGAATCTATCAGGAATCACTTCTATCACTATTCCGAAGTACTGCCGTTAATTGGAGGGCGCTATCATGACTAATCAATCACTAGTATTACAAGCAGTCGAGGCTGCACGTCCTCATTTTTCGACTATCGTTGCTGAGAACCAATCGGGTCTTGATACAGACTTAGAGCTGGAATATGTGGCATACATTCTGGAAAGCTTTGGTGAGTCGATTACCTCTAATATGGATGCGAACTCAGTGTATTGGAGCATACTGAACCAAGCGACCATTGGTTTGTCTGTTGAGGAAGGCTTGAATCACGGCACCTTTTTGTATCGTCACGATTATGTATCGAATTTCTTCGTGTTGGAATTTATGCCGACATACCACGGACTGATTCACTTAGCGTTCGAGTCAGGTGAAATGGCGCAAGTTACAGCGGATCAAGTTTTTAGCAATGACCAATTTGTCTATCATGGCTCTCGTTCACTGCCTGAGCATACTTCTCAAGGTGCCTATGCAAGTGGGGACTTACTATGTGCTTATGCTGTTGGGGAGACACTGGGAGGGCATGTTTATTGTGAAGCACTATCCCGTGAAGAGTTGGATGAGATCGAGCTTATGGCGGCTATGAGTTTCAGTTCTAACCAGTCGGTTTGGAATACTGCATTTGTTGGTCAGATGCGTAAGAAATCTGCAATTCGTAGAATGATGCGCTTGTTGTTCAATCAACTCGGTTTCGATAAGCCTCATTACCGCAGTCGTATTAAAACGCTCATTAGCGTAGAAGATAATATGTGGACGAACATGAAATCCACCATGGACCACGAGATCGCTCGTGGAAAGAAAGAGAAGCAATTATTAAGTTCAAACCAAAACAACGTTCCTGTTAACACCTTTGGACAGCCAATCAAGAACACCAATACTGTGTGTACTTCGAAGGTAGTTACACACACAGGTGAGTCTGCTGCTGATTTGATTAAGCGTGCAGGTTCCACTGATGGACCAAAAATGGAATTTATTCCTCCGGTTCAAGATGCAACAGAACAACCGTCAACTGATAACCCATCGCCAACCACTCTTGGTTCTGATGGCTTTATGGGCGGGTGGGGGTACTAATGACGAACACTGAAACTTACAACGAACCTGAGCGACTGCCTACTGCGAATATCATCACGCAAGGGAAGAAGAATGTATTCCTCACTCATTCTGTAGTGAGTGGTCGCTCCAAAAAACTGATCTACAAAACTAAGCGCAGCGATACCGGCTCTGTCAAAGAAGTTGAGTGTACTCAAGAGCAGGCCGATGTGTATATCCACCAGCAAGTCGTGAAGAGTTTGCGAACACATCCTGATGACATTAACTTGCCACATATGTCTATGTTAGGTCTTCCCAAGGAATATAAGGCAGTGCGTGAAAGAGATGTTCTGGTCCGTTTTCGAGTTCCCGAGGCGTCAATGTCTTGGATAGATAACGACATCCTCTCCGTTGACTCGACGACATGTTTCAATTCAGATTGCAGTTTTTTTCCTACTTCTGGCACAAGTAATTTTACCCTTGCTGTTCTGACAATTTACCCTGTGGATTCTGGATATTTTGCAACGTTGAAAACTGAACAAGGGTATACCGGTCTTCCTATGAGCCATTGGATGTCGTTAGTACCGATATGGCGAAAAACGGTGGTGAAGACAGAAATTGCGATTCTGATTGACAGTGAAGCTCAATCTGATTTACCTGGTCTTGCAAAGATGGCGAATAAACGCGGGTATACTTTCCTCGGAGCGATATCTGGTTTCTTCAATAAAGTAGAAGGCAGTTCTGAAGCTCTCCTTAGTCAGCTATCTGCCTGTAAGCTGTTTGCTGATGCTCGTGTCCCGGCTGAACCTACTATGGACGATGAATTTGGGTTTGCCTTTTCCATGGCCACCAATTCTGTGTATCGATTCGATGCAAGACGCTCAATTCTACTGACCATCATTGATTTCGATTCAAGCACCAATACATGGGTACTTGGCTTTACTGATACCGGTGAGCGATTAACACAGATCCCTTATTCTTATGACGACTTCTTTACGATGGGTTACCAAATTGCTGTTGTGGCGAGTTTTCGTGAGCAAGAATTAGTGAAAGTCTTTAGCTATCAATTCCACTCTAGTTGTCTCGATGAAGAGTCCTCTTCAAGCCAGCTAGAGACGAAAATTTAATATTCGGTGCTGCACCTCAAAGCCAATCTCCCCCCGTTTTCTATTCTCGGCCCCTGTTTATGCTTACCTAACGCCAATATGGGGGGAGGGGGTGTTTTGTTGATTTAGTATCTACTCATCAAAGACAAGAAGGTGATAGATACATGAATACAACTAAAGTGCCGAGCACTCACTCTGATCACGACACACAACCTGTACCCAGTCAGTTAATTGAATCGATGGAACGCTTTGAATTTGATTCGATGACAGAAGCACAGGTAGAAACCGCTTTTGAATACCTAATGGAGCAAGTGTCGTAGAGTATATTTCCGGCATTTTACCCGTGTTCCAATCTGTCATCATGACAGAATAGTAAGAGATTTTGATTGTTTAGTGTGACTAGCTTCATTCTGGTTTGCTTTCATCTTGTTGGCATTTCCACATTCTCATCACACCTGTTTGGTCACTACTACAACAAAATTTCTTTCTCATACATTGAAGCCTAACATTCAGTCAGTTCCCGCGTTTATGTATCGCAGAGCTGACTTTTCGTATGTTAGTGGTGGCTTCAAACCCATTACTCCTTACTCACGTCCGTTTATGAATTGCACAACATGGCCGATAAGTACAATAGTAGGACGCGTCCTACTATTTTAAGTTGTTGTTTTTGTTGTGTTTTGTTTTTTCCTCTATCGTTCCCCTATCTTTTGCAGAAAAGTACATCATTAGTTCAAAACTGTATCGTAAGTCGAATTTCAATGAATTTATCCAAAATTGACTTATTATATCTTTTCTTACCTTTAATATTGGTTCATACTAGCTTTCAAACAGGCCACTGGTGGATATTGCTATGGGAACAATGACAGAGAAACAGCTCAAGACGCTTGAATTAGTTGACGAACTTGGGGACGGAGGTGCTAAATTCTTGGAATTGCGCCGCGAAACAAATGAAAAGCAACCTCGTTCTTTCACACAAGCTGAGGCATTGAAGTACCTCGAATGTTCTCAAAAGGTATTGACCGATTTAACGAAAGCGTTAGGTATCGATCCTAAACGCTATGCTGAGGTTGGTATTCAGTACTACCTGACTCTTGAAGAGCTGTACTTGATCCGCGATAACATGCCGAATACCACCGTTCTTAAGAAAAGACACAAACCATTCCAAAGAACAGCGAAACAAAAGACGCAGATTATTGCCGTTCAAAACCAAAAGGGCGGGGTATCTAAAACGTCACTGGCCAATGCAATAGCGACAGGTTTGTCGATTAACTATCATGTTGGTTACAAGATCTGTCTTATTGATATGGATGGTCAGTCAACTCTGACGAGTTTCTACCCTCCAGTGCATAAACACGAAACCAAACACATTGAGCGAAATGGTGCTAAGTATATTTCAGACGCTCGCACCAGCATTGGCGACTTGATGGCACTTGATCCAAATACAGACACGTTTCAGGACGAGGTTCGTAACGCCGTTTCAGATACGCTCATCCCCAATCTGAAAATTATCCCTGCGTCTCAGTCCGATAGAGACTCGGAATCTTTGAGTGCCAGTAACCAATTAGCGGGACAGAATGTTGACCCTACAACCCGTTTGAAAAACATCTTAGATGCTCTCGACGGTGAGTTTGACATTATCCTGATTGATACGCCGCCTTCATTGGGCTTTGCTACGTTGAACAGCTACTTCGCTGCGACTAGCGTGTTGATTCCGTGTAAGGCGGAACATAATGATACCGATGCGACCTGCGCCTACTTTCAATATCTGGATAGCATCATTGGTAACTTCATTGCTAAAGGTCATCAAGGCTACGATTTTGCGAAGATTGTCATTTCCAATTGGAAGGGCAGTGACTCGGAACTGGACATTTTCAATGCTCTAGTCAGTCAGTTTGGTGATGCAGTGTTGTCGACCAAAATGAAACACAGTGAAGCTGTAAAACGTTGTGCGTCTGAGCATAGCAGTGTTTTCGAATTCTCTAGGTCAATGGACAGTAAGAAAGGCAAAGCGTTAGAAGCGGCACAGGCGAACTGTAAAGAAGTCGTGGCCGACATTCATAAGCTGATAACGGACGTTTGGAAACAACAGGACAAAGGTGAGGATCAATAATCATGGCCAATAACCGTCTAAAGAAAATCGCTGCTGCTAACGCTGCTAAGGCCGCACAAGAATCACCTTCAATCACTGAACCTGAAGTGGAGAGTGTGTCGAGCTCACAACGCAAGCCCCAAGCCTTCATGGGTGGTAATGAGCGCGAAACCACTATGACCTTAGCACAGGGGAAGTTGGCTTCCATTGAAGCTTCACTAAAGGAGGGCGGCATTAGTCTCCAAGAGTTTTTAACTGAGACTAAGAAGCTGGACTTTGCACAAACAGGTCGTGAGATTAAGTCCATTGATGGTACAAGCTACCGTGCTATCCAACGTACCTTGTCATACGATGAGATTATGACTTTGGTTAGGATTGACGTGGACAACGTTCGTGAACAGTCGAGCCGCAATACGATTCAACTCAACAAGATGAGTGATGAAATCGAGTTCGGTATGCAAATTTCACCTGTACTTGCTTACCAAGGTGAAGATGGCCTGATCTATGTCGTGGATGGCTCATGTCGTACTGATATTGCCATGGATAAAAAAGTGGGGCTGGACTTTGAAATATTAGATCAAATCCCAACACCTGAAACCATTACCTGGCTGGTGGCGTCGTCTGACATCAAAACGTCTTTCAATTACTACGAAAAGGGCAAGCTCTATTCTCGTTTGATGGAAGTGAATGATTGGTCGGCGTACAAATTAGAGAAAGAACGTCTATACGAAAAATCAGACATCTCACTCTCCCTCGCTATCTACTCGATGCCTGACAGTCTGAAGAGCCTGTTTTCAAACTATGCCTTTAGTAGCCGAGATGCCAAGTTCCTTCGTAAATTGATCGGCACGGTTTCAGAGAGTGAAGATAAGCAAAGTGCCTTCACGAAATGGATTGACGAAAACCGCTCAGAATTCGAAGCCATGAATGCAGAGGAAGTGAACAAAGAGCTTATTGCACGGTTGAAAGATTGGAGTCCTGTTTCTCCTAAATTGGGGGGCATTAATAAGGAACCTCAATCGTGGGCAAAGAATGGGAAGGTATCGGTATCATTCCAAGTCGTGAGTAAAACAAAGTCGAAAATTGAACTGAACAATGCAACGCCTGAGCAGATTGCTCAATTAGAAGAGTTCAGCAAAACTTTGTTTGGTTAGGGCGGTTTTTGGGTAGTAGGACGCGTCCTACTATAAACTCAGTGGCATAATTATCTCTTGATGCTGGTGGTCAAGCAGCCATGTAATAAAAGCCCTTGCTATAACACGATACTGACTTTCCCTGCGGTCTATTGTCGAACCAAAAAAAAGCTCCCATCATGATGGGAGCTTTCGATAACGATAAGTTATTGATTAAGAGCGTCTTGTAACTGCCCTAATACAAATGCCTTATCTTCTTCACTCTTTAAGTCTAGGGCTTCAATAAACCCTACACTGTTAATGAGTTCCTGCAATTTAACTTTATCCAAAGTTGGGCCAATTAACTCAAGGATATTGTGTAACATATCGACTTGAGCGTAAGGACCATATCCCCGACCCAATTCATGAGAATGGTCGATGAGGGAGTCAGTAAATGAGTTCATAGTAACTCCATACTTGGTGTTCTACCGTACAAAGACAGGTAGGTTGGCGGGTTAGTGTGGTTACTTAGTTTCGGTAACTACAATGTCAGTGCCTGAAAACGAAACAGTGAACGTGAGGTTGTTGAGGTTGCGCTTCATACCAGAGTCCCTGAATGCTTCATCAAGCATTTTTTGAATCAACACTTCAGGGCTTGACGCTCTGAGTTTGTTGTACAATTTCTCAAGCAGATAATTGTCGCGGTCTTTGTCACTTTCACTAAAACATCCCCATTCATCTTCGTAGTTGGCATAGATTCCTAGTGCGGTTGATAAATGTTCTCTTTCTGGAATAACTAACGTTCCATAATCAAATTCATCACCAGACACAACTACGGCATCCGTTTCTATGACTACCTGACCATATTCTCCTTTCAGCGTGTATTGGTCGCACATAACGACAGGTATTGAATACATGCCATTGAGTTTGGCCGTCGAAGTAGGGTTAACCAATTCGATACTGACATCGAGTTCACTCACTTCGCGGATTTCACACTTGTGGATCCAGTGGTCTGCATGCAGGCCGCACACGTTGACAAACAACACATTTCTTAAGTGCTTCAGGTAGTTGATGTTGATGGTATCTTCTTCACTTTCATGCTCTGGGAGGGCAAAGAGTAAAGATGATTCCACTTCAGCGCGAGAAATCGGCTGTTCAAGTTGGCTATGTTCTACGCCATCATATCCAGCGAGTCCGAGCTCGTAACTTTTGGTATCCCCAATCTCAGACTTCGTTAAATAGTCAACGTTGTTGAGAACTTGAGGGGCATAGTTCACGGCTTTTCTCCATAGTAAACGGTCGAACGCAAACGACTGGCCAAGACGTTTCAGTTCTTTTTGGAGGAACTGCATCATCAGGGTTTGAACACTCGTTCGAATTGATTGCTTGACAGTTTCTGCATCTAACAATTCAGCTCGATCAGGCATTCTTGCTTTTACATCGTCGTTCAAGTGAACGATATGATGAGGGTTTAACTGGTTTGAACTGGTGACCGCATTGGTGCTAGAAATCAGTGCGCCTTGCAGGTATGCCAGCCAAGATAAACCGTTGTGTTTAGTGTCAAAATAGATACTCCCGTATTCGAATTTGTGCTCGATGTATTGGGTCGAACTTTCTAAAGTCGTTCTTGAGTGATTTTTAAACATCAGAACTCCATTTAGAACGACGTCAATGTCATAGCCTTCACCAATTCGATCAACCTCACGGTCATATTTGCTAGAAGTTAAATAGCCAAATAAAGCGTCGGAAATACCTTCCAGTTCAATCAATGTACCGTTCCCTCGCAAGCTGTCTTCTATCACGATAGATTCACCCGAAAGGATGGCTTCAGTACTTGATGAAAGCATTTGATGCTGACTTTGGATTTTGATGTGTTCGCACGCGAAGAGAGTGCTTAAAAATCCCATTCCGTATGGATTACATTTGTCTACATCGCTTGACCAGCCTGACTCCGCGATAGAAAGAAGCTTTTGCATGTCTGCGATACCCGAACCATCGTCCAGAATCGTTAAGCAGGCACGGCCATTTTCGACTGATGTGGTAAACGATATGGTTGTAGCATTGGCGCGGGAAGCGTTTTGAATCAATTCATTGATCACTTTTCCGGTATTGGAAAAAATCGCACCAAGGTTCGAAAGAAAATTGTTTTCATTAATTTTGATTTGAACTGAGTTGTTTGAGTTAGTCATAGTCTTATCCTCGATATAGGGTAGGTAATGAATCTGCGAAGCGCTGGGTGAGCACATCACAAGGGGTTACAAGCCGGTTATAAGCGCATTCAACGAGACATAAATGCCTGAAGGGGAACGATTGACCGGGAAGTTTCATCCGATTGGATGAGGTTCGTTGTCATTGCTGGACAATGAGGTTTGTTAAGTGCTGGTGGAAGTACCAGGTTCTAACAGGGGGTTAAACTCTGTGTTTGTGAATCGTAAATGTTAGCCAAAGTGTTATGCCTGCCAAAGCCCAAGAGAGTAGGGTGATCAACAAAACATGACGCCATGTTTCACAGAATTCGACCACATTATGGAATGCAGAAGGGAAGTCTGTGCTACGAACGACAAGAACAGGGTGAATACAGAAATAAACCGTCGTTAAACCAAATAGTATGGTGAACAAAGTGCTTAATTTCATGGATAGTTCCTCACGGGTAGGTGATATCGCAGGTACACAAAAAACACCAAAGAGGTGTGTGTTTTGAACCGTTGATTGGGGTTAATTACGTGTAGTAATGCGAGTGGGTAACTCTTGTTGGTGTCAAAGTGCATTGACAGTAAGGACATGCATAGCATGGGAGAATTGGAAGCTCTCCAGCTTGGAGAAAACGATCACTAATACTAGTGATGATGTTTTCGGGTTGAACCGTATCAATCTAGCGTATGGGGCTGAAATAAATGGCAATTAACGAATCCAAAATACATGTTTCGAGCTCTCGTTCAGTGGGTTACGTACTAAGTGGGGGGAGATTGCTAGGCCAGGTATGGGAAACGTCGTATATTGAATTCAACGAATAGCCGGGGAGCAGCAATGGAGAATGAAGTAAAGCGGGTAATGTGGCATAGCCATGGATGTCGTGAGCTGATTGATGTGATGCGTTCATTGTCTCTCAGTGACATCCAATATCTGTGTGAGCAGCCAAGCCCAGTTACCACTGAATTTATTGACGAGTTCGCTCATTCAAAATGTTATGTCTTGTGCGAGGGTTTGATTGTGGCTGGAGAACGTAGCCGGTTCCCGATTCGAGGTGTGATTCTGTCTGAGTATGGCGTTGACCTTCATTACCTCAATGCTTTCGATATTGAAGGGAAAACGATATATATCGATGCCTATGGGCTATTTACACGTATTGAAGATATCTCAAGGCGCTATCAGATCGACGAAGCAAACATGACGGTTTTTGAGTTCGACTTCTATGGACTACAGTGCCGAAACCCTGACATGCCGGTCGTCGTCCTTCGGGAAACGTTAGATGCGCTTAGACATGGTATTGGTTCACCCGTGGACTACGTTCGCTTTAGAGACAATGCTTGTCGTCACTTGCTATTGAATATTCAAAATGAAATTAACTAGGAGGGAAGTATGTTAGCTCAGTATTTTGATCGTATAGATGAAAGCATCGACGCGTTGCTGGCCACCGACTTAACAGAGACTCAGAAAAAAGCGATCTTGGCGTTGGTGAAAGACTCTAGCGAAGAGGTGTTGGCCTCATATAACAGAGCGGTTCGAGCAGAAACCAAAGTCAATGTGATGAAGACGAAGTATGACACGATCTGTTTGAGTGCGATGGATGCCGCGAGTGGAGTGCATTAAAAAAGGCCACTGTGAAAGTGGCCAAGCTGTGTTGTTTGCTAGTTTTATTGGTTTTGTTACTCCGATTGTTGCGAAGCCAGCCTGTTCATTTCATCGACGGACATTAGCTTAACAACAAGAGAATCTGGTAACTGACCATGCACACTAGCTGCAGGTAGCACCACTTTCCCTTCAGAGTTCAATATCTGGATCATGTTGTTGTTATATTTTTCTATAGCAGCAAAATCATAACCCTGAGATTTAAGAGCCGAAAACGCTTTACCAAACGGGTAAAACACAATGGGGTGTTGGCTTAATGACGTTTCACTTTGTTTGTCGATCACCATCATGGCATAAGCCATTACCCCTGATAGGACCATTAACCACACTAAGATGATCTTCGGCAATAGATTTGACGTCTTACTTTCCGTTTGCGTTTGCGTTGCTTCAATCACGGTCGGTTCTTCGTCGCCTTTAGGTTCGTCGGGCATTGTTGGTTTTGATGCCTTCTCAATGAGTTGTTCAAGCTCCTGACTGGAATTCGACGCCTCAGTTGGTTGGTCATTTTTCTTTTCATTATCACCAGTGGCCATATTAGATCTCCTTAAACGTCAGTTTTAAAGGGGCTTGAAGTAGGAAGGTCACTTCTTGCATTGCTGGTACGTCAACGGTTGGCCAGATTTCTTCCAACATTTTTACGTAGTATTCCGAAATGCGGTCCAAAGATGAGGCGCCACCTTGGAGTACTGCCGAGGTGCCTAGTGTCCCTAGATCGGGTGTTTGAAAGCCTGTTCCGTCAGAGTTGATGTCGACACCCGGCACCCTTGATGGGGCAATACCTTGTGCCAGTCCAGAAAAGAAACCCGCCCACATGGAGCCTTTCAATACTTCACCGTTTCGAGCAACTAACGTGCCTGGAATCCCTGCCTGACCGTCAGAGCCAGTAGCAAAGCCTTGCGCCGCTGCTTCTGCCGTGAGTCCGTCCTCATCGATGCAGACCACTTTTTCTAGTCTCATGTAGGCTCTGCGGTCTGACAATTGACCAATGCCGGATAATAGTGCCTGACAGTCTCTTAGGTCAGCACGATAACCATTTGGCAACAGTGCATCTGTCTTGATGCGCATGACCGCCGGAAGGGGCTCTCTCGCTGAACCAATACTGGTTGGAGCTTGCATGCCTGATAGCAAAGTACCGGTTACAAGGCTGGTGGTTGGCAATGAAATTGAATACCCTTTTTGCTCAGGTTTTTGCTGATAGTTCTTCAAGGCTGCAGCCAACTCCATTTCTTTCTGATTCAATGCCTCACGTTTTTGCGCCTCTGACATTTCATCTTCATCGACCAGTTGGTTCGCTTCTACTAAGGTTTTTACACGCCCGTCTTGCAACAAAATCGCATCATTCCCTTCATCGACACTTCGAATGCCTGCAAGAGCTGGGGGAGGGGAGCTGCGCAACTGGCTCACTTGTTGGTTCGGCACGCCATTAGTGTCGACAGTGATTTCCGTTGCGTTCCCGTGTCGATCTACAACGACTTGGCGGCCTTGTCGGATTTGGTTCGGATCATAGTTGGTTCTTTCCAATTGTCGTTTGCCTGACTTCCATTCGGCAATCTCAGCATCTTGATCGGCCATTTTTTGACGAAGACCATCGACCTCTTGTCTTAACAGGTCGTACTGGTAATTGTCATTACGTGCCGACGACTTTTTATCGATAGCCGAAATTTCAACTAAGGCGTCACGAACTCCGTCAACGTCTTCCCTCTCTAGTTGGGTACGTGTGCTCGAAGGCATGAACACTTTTTCGATTTTATTCGCGTCTGCGTTCGGTCGTTGAATTTTGCCCGGATGAATAAATTGCATCGCAACATAGGCGGCAGGAACAATACAGACGCCAATCACCCCATATCGGAAATTTTTGTTGGTTTCCCAAAGCTCTTTAAAGTTAATCTTCATGGTTCACCTCGATTAATCCAGAAGTGATGGACGTTCATTGCGAGAATGCATACGTTGGTAGTACAGTCGGTCGCGCAATACGTATACTTCGGTTTTTTCTGATGGCTTTAAGGTCGCTTTGTTTAAGATACCCGTTGCGATCACGTCATCATCTACCCAGCAATCCTGCTCTCGCAAAACCACATTTCGATTCGTAACGTTTTTAACCAATACAACGTCCACGATTCGTCGAGACGATATTAAACGTTGTTTCGTCTCTGCATATGTTCCAAATCGACAAGGACGTAACGCGTCTCGCGGAATGTTGGTCTGCAAGTCAAAACCTGTAGGTGTTGCTTTTCCTGCCGTTTGCGCAAACAGTTTGTTGATACCCTCGACGTATGGAGATGACTTAACTTCAGGATCACTGGCAATGGCCAATTCAGATTCCATATCTTGAATGCGCTTTTCTTGCTCAATTTTATCCTGTTTTTTGGACGCCAATACGCGGTTCACTTTTGCTTGTAGTGCTTTGTTGTATCGGACATCGACTTGTACCATTGCAGGCATGACATCAAGTGGCCAAATCGTTAAGTTAACTTGGGTTTCAGGCACCCCTTTTTCGAACATAATGATATTAAAAGGGGCATCGTTGTTAGATGTGAAATAGATAAAGCTACCATCCACTTTCATGACAACATTGGGATCTGAACTGCGAATGTTAATTTCTTTGAAAGAGGTGCGAATACTGTTGAGAATGTACTTTGCTGCAGGCAACGTAATATTGTCTGAAGGGCGTAGTTTGTACTTCTGAACCGGCTTAAACTTTTTCGCCATTTGTCGCTGCATACGTTCGAATGCAGTCAGAGAAGGTTTCGGTGGTTGGGCCGTTGGTGGTGTTGCGACAATCACGTTCTTGTCTGATTGGGTGACTCTTCCAAATTCATCGACGGATTTTGTGCTGACAATAGGTTGCTTCGCAGCTGGGTCATTGACTGGAGTGAATTGACTTAATGACTCTTGCTTATCGGTCGGTAAAGATTTGACTACTTGGTCAACCATTGCCGCAACAGCTGCTTTATTTTCTGGTTGCGTTGTTTGTCGCTCCACTTTCGAGCCAACAGGTTCAATAGGGATGACGTTTAGGTTTGCCATTGCACCGAATGATAACGTGGCACAAAGCAAGGTCGTATATCTAGCGAGGTGATGTAAATTTTTCATAACGGGACCTACTTGTCTTGCTTGCGTTCGATACGATTGCGTTCTATCTGCGGAGCGCCTTCGTATTGGTCAATGGACTTCATCTTTGGACTACCGTGTGCATTGGCAATCTTGAGTTCGTATGTCCAGCGTACTGCACGGCGTTCATCGCTTTTATTGCCGCGTTTCTTCCGCTCAGTAAGCTTACGCTCGCCGTAAACAATCACTTTGTCGTATTTGTTATCGTAGAACACATCTAATACGTTGAACTCTTGCACTTGGTCCCTGATGTCTAAAGCTTTCACATGACTGATCACTTGCTCATTCAATGCATCGTAATCTCGAATGGAGAGCATTGGTTTGAGCGTATCTAAGACAATATCCACATTACGGACATTCACGTTACCAAGCATGCTGGCAATGAATATGCCCCATTGCTTCTTATAACCTGAGTTGGCTTTGTTGCCTATCATGACAATTTCTTCAGAGAAATTAGGCGGGGTAACAACGGTGATGGGTTTCGCTGTCATTACCTTAAACGCTAGAAATGCGCAGATAATGATGGACAGCCCCATCATCTTCGTCATTTTGTTGCTGTGGTCGATGGCTGCTTGCCAAGAACGTTGGACATTCGAATCTGAATCATGCTCCAGTTCAGACTCATCCTGCCCCTTTTTTTTGCGGTTAAATATATTCATAGCAAACCTCAAACTTTTGCTAAAACAACACATAGAATTTAAAAACGGATCGCTACAAAGAGTTAGCGAAAATAAGTACGGTTAAATGCTTCTGGAAACGATTTACGGGATTTAAAGTTAATGATTCCAGCCCACCACAACATGTGTTTGAGCCGACCTTTGGGATAGTTATCTTTGACCCATGAATAGGCGAGAGCGAAAAGAATGGCGATTCCACCGATAAGTAACAGGTTCTTGCTGATGTGTCCGATAGCGATACCGACAAGCAAAATCCCCGCTGTATCCGACTCCATTCCGATCACCGATTGTTTGTCGTTTACTCGAAGTGGCACATAGGTTTGATTGTTCGGTAGTTGAGGACGAGCATCATTATTGATGTCTAACTTACTCATATGACCCCCTTATGTACTTCTGGGCCTCTTCTATAAGGCCCAGAGACATCTGTTGCTTTATACCGGAAGACCGGCAGTTAGCATGGTAGTGATAATGGTTTGAAGTTGCGCCAGCACCAGCATGATGATGACAGAAACACCAAGACCGATAAGGTTTGGTCGAACCATTGAGAAGATGATGATCCCTGCGAAAGAACAGAACGCGATAATTTGTCCAGGAACACCTTCAGCAAAGCTCACTAGTTCATCAAATAGGCCTTGGAACGCATCACCACCTGAACCGGCAATGGCCGAGACGGTAAAAAACATAAGCGCGAATGTAATTAAGCCGAGGTATGTCGTCTTTGAATCTACTTTTTGTACATCATTGACGTTGATTGTGTTTTGCATAGAAATATCTCCAATAATTCCGGTAAATACCTTTTAAGTAGGCCCTTGAATCATTGCAGGTAACCTAATTTTGAATTCCAAATAGTGAGCCGTTTTTTTAGGTTTATTTGTTTTTTTACATAAGCACCTGTTATTTATGCTTATTTTTATGTGGCAAAATCTTGATTTATCCAAAATTTCATTGTTGACAATCAATATGCTTTATTGAGTTCCATGCATCGACCAACTGTGACTTTCATATTTCAGGCGGATGACGGGTTCTGAGTACAGAGCTGCAGCCAGAATAGAAAGGGCTTCGATGGCGATGATTTCAACCACCAGCGATACCAAACGGGGGGAGGTTTCTAGGTACTCTGACGAGGGGACGTTACTATCAATAGACAGCGTTTCTGCCGAGGAGAAGAATCATGAATGAACGATATTTGGCTTTCAAACAATGGTGTCCAACTGGCACCAATTGGGAGTTCATGGCTTTTATTGCTAAACGAAAAGCGGAGTTTACGGGTCAACCGGCTTGCTCGGGGCATATCTCTGACCAGAGTGCATTTTCGGCGTATATCAAAGATTGGGTATCCGCTAATACCACCAGCAGCGCCCATTCTTAGATTCCATTATCTAATGGGTTTCTTCATGTGTATGCGGTTTGTAGATTTCCGCTAATGATTTGGGACCTTTCTTTTTGGTCTTTTTGGTGGTGGCAGGGGAGTGGCTGTCGGTTTGTTGGATGGCTTTTTCGTGTTCTTTGGCAGCATCCGAGAACGCATTGCTTTCCATTGCGTTTTTTCGAAGTTTATTCAAGCGGTCGAGTTTTGCTTCAAATTCAGGCGTCATACTATATCTCGCTAGTTATGCACTAACTCTGTTATACGACGAAACCCATGACGGTTTAGCAATTTACCAGTCCATTTTCATGTGTTAGGTAATTTCGCCTTTTTCACTCGCTATTTGTCAATCTGTAAACTCATTTAGATACAATGAGGATGGTATGGAACAATCGTCGAGGGTAAACATGGATCGTGGTATTCAAGAGCAAATCCAACAATGTGCATTCACACTATTTCCTATTCTGGCCAGAACACCACTCAAGCCATTGGCAATTGGGGCTGGTGCTTCTTTACACAAAACGCTCTGCCAATCGTTCGAGCAGGCAGATGTCTCTGTATATCTGGATAGGTTTTTCTCCAGTAGGGAATACAAGCTGGCGTTAATCAATTGCTATCGAGCTTCCTACACCCGGTACAACCTTGATGGTTCGCCATCTTCATCGACAGTGAATGAACATGAATTATTAGGACTCGCACGGCACGGCATTTTTAAAAATAAAAAAGGACTTACTGAAAAGGCTGCTCAATTGGTAAGTGAACAAAAGCGGTACGTCTCTGCTCGGAAAAAGCAGTTGAAGGACAAGGTTATGCGATTGAAGCAGTCTGGTTTTAGTGATCAGTTCTTGTTACACCGATTGGGGAAGCGCATCGAGCCGTACCTGAAGGTCAATTCCATCGGCGTCCAATTTTATTCAGAGAACATGATTAACGAAGCGCGAATGATGAAGGAGCGCACTTCTTCTATGACATTGAAAGAAATCAAAGTGTTTCAGAAAGCGCTCTATGACCAAGGCGTTCCGGTGTACTTAATCCTTATGTCCACAAACTATTATGAACCCTTGCTCTATGAGTTGGTCCGAGATGGCGAACCGGATAGCAAGTACTCACAAGTCGCGTAATATAAAAAAGAGCACTCAGGTGCTCTTTTTTATGTGGGTATATTTTTACTAATGAAAGGTTGGCGTTGCTTCTGCACGCATGTTCAGTAGTCTGAGAACCAATTTGTCGATCGCTCGTTTTTTCGTAAAACTGAGTTTTTCATACGGCTCAGTGTCAAACAAATCGCACATTAGACCGGATTGTCCGTTTTGGTTTACATCGTGTGTTTCGGTGACAAAGCCAGAGCCATCTTCTTTTCTTTGAATCGGCCAGAATGTGCATGTCTCGTCTACACGGTCATTGATCAAAAACACCATATACTCTTGTCGTGTAGGCGACATCGAAGGTTTGATGTCTGGGTTGGTACTCATCCAAGCTTCTAGAACGAACGTGTATTTGAGCACGTTGAGTTTACCCATAAGAACGCGCAGCGCCATGGTCATCTTTTCTTTGCTGTCTTGGTCTGAGATTGGGAACGAATAAATGCGTACTTTGCCATCAGCACATTCCAATACGATTGATGGATCAGCAGTACTTCTTGCCTTGAGTAGATCGTTAGCGACGATTTTTTGATTATTCATGTCCATATTAGCCTCTCTTTGCCTTTCAGGAGTCTGTGTGATTTGTATCAGTCGTAAGTGATCTCGTAGTCACTGCCGTCTTGCCATGGCGTTTGAGTAATGATGTAGGCAACTCGGTTAACCCAATGGCATCCATTGACAATCACCCATTTACTGTCGATAGGCTCCCCCAGCTCATCCTCTTCTTCATCTACGTCAATCTCAATGATCGTCCAAACTCGACTGGCGTCGGTTTTTTTGATGGTTTCTAGGTCGTTGCCATAGGTTTCGAATGAGATGCATTTTTCATCAAGGAAGATGGCGCTACCCCCATTCTCATTGATGATTGGTTTAAAGGATTCCACCCAAGTTTCAAAAGTAAGGTTGTTCATGCTGCATCTCCGTGATTGCGGTTTAGAGATACTTTAGTGGATGAATGTAAGGGCTCCCCCCGTATTGGTTAGCACGGTAGATAGCGATTGACTTGCCACAGTGAGTGGGGGGAGGGGAGATAGGTCGAATCTATTCTTTAGCTGTCATCACACACAACAGATTGGAGAAATTTCATGGCAATGTTTTGGGGCAACAGTTGGTATCAAGTCATTCATGATGAGATCGCATATTGCGGCGTTCTAATGCTATCGAAGTACCCAAGTGCTGATGGTGGTTACGACAGTAAAGGCAATGAGGTTGTAGAAGTGATCATGCCTTCGTTACCTGAAAATTCAGGCTTTTCCTTCATTGAGCATAAAGACCAACGATCAGCGATGCTGGCCTGCAAAAGTCATATCTTAGATAAATCGAGATTGGATTTGCTTGCTCACTTATGGGTGGTCAATGACGCTCAATGTGATCTTGAAGAATATAAGGTTCAGCTGAAATCCGATCCTACCGAACTTCAGTATTGGGAATCGAAAATTGCCTCCAGCAAGGAAACCATTGAAGACTTTCAACTTAAAGCCAAGAACTTGAAGCAAATTCGTAAAAGTAAAATCAAGGAATTCCTCGAAAGCGAAATTGTGGACATCGCGACAAAGCAAGCTCAAGAGGTGGCATTAGCTGACTAAAACGGGACGTAATGGTGTACCCAGTCCCCCGAACTTTTTTAATTTGGAGATAGACATGAAGCAATTATTTTTAGTCGTTACACACGCAGAAGGCGGCGAACCTGAATCATACCTTGTGCATGCCACGGACGAAGACATGGCATGGGATAGGCTCCTTCATTGGCTTGAAACCAACCAGTTACTTGATGGTACGACCGAGCAATACCTAGACCATTGCAAGCTCTTGGATGACATGCAAAGAGCAGCAGTTGAAGCGCCGGATGAGGTATGTCAGTTCGATGCTACTTATGAGGCGTTGGATTTCGAGTTCCTTGAAGTATTCGCTCGTGAGTCTCTGCCTGATGTGGAAGCCGCTGTCTTGTCGTCGCTGATGGAAAAGCTCAAAGCCGCTCATGAAGCTCGCTATTGCTAAATGACACCTTGTTCGATTCTTTCTCTTAACACCTTGGAGATCATGACATGAAAGTTGATGTGTATCTGAACTTACATCGCTCCACTGATACGACGCGTGTGTATTCTATTCGGTCACGAGAGAAAGAGTCTTATGGGAAGGTGATTGGCTACAGTCCTTCATTGTCATTGATGGACTGCGAGTTTGTCGTAAGCGAGAAGGGGCAAGCAAGAGTTAAACGTGAGAAATCAAAACTGGTGCATGCTGTTGTCGGTGAACAACAAAGATTGAAACTTTTCTGTTACGCAGAGCTGATTGCTACGTGACGCTATAGCAAAGATTTGACAATAAAGATCAAAACTCAATTTCACTCAATAGGCCAACTTAAAGCAAGAAGTAACAATAAAGTTAGAAACTTTTAGATGCTTTTTGTCGTAGTCTGTCTTTTGTTGCTGCACAAATTATTCTGAATCAAAAATGCCCCTTTTCTTTTTAGAGTAAAAGCTCGTTCACATGCCGTTAATGCGAATTTTCCCTACTAAAAGTTATCTGAATGCAGAAAATCAAGAAGTAATGCATCACGTGGAAATCTAACTTATTATCTTTTTAACTAAGCTATTGAATTTATGTTGAACCCTTAAAAGAAAGACCACATCATATATCCATGAAATACGGCTAATCACCGTATCAAAGCGTTCTGTGTCCCGAGTAAGTTAGGAGCTAATTCTCAAATGAGCATTCAGTTAAAGCTGGTTCAACTTCGAAAGAAAATTAGACTAAATAAGAAGAAAGTAATTGATGCAATCATTGCCGATCACTCAGCAGAAATGTGCATAATTTGTGGTTCTCAAGAGAAGTTGACTAGAGAGCATGTGATTCCTCAATGGGTCTACAACCGTTGTACAAAACGAACGTTCAAAACAACAACTAACGACATTTCTCAGACTTACAATAAAACGACGCTACCAGCGTGCAAGGAGTGCAACTCGAATCTCCTCGGTTACTTAGAGAGGCATTTGAAGCATGAATTTGAAAAATTCGATGTTAGTAACCAAGGGTTCTCTCAAGAGACCTTAGAGTTAATCATTCTATGGTTAGAAACTTTAGAGTACAAATTTCAAGTGCTTGACCTTCGAAGAAACTTAAACAAGGTAAAAGGTGCAGACTACATTCCTTTTATTGGCAAAATGCCAATAGCAATGTTTCAAGGTCCTATGGAGACAAGTCCTTCAAAGATTTTTTCTAACCTTCGTTCTGCATTGCAAGTATTGAGTATGAAATCAAAGGTAGACAGGCTTAACTCTCTTTGTGTTATCCATACCACGAATAATGACTTCCATTTCTTCCACTCTACGAATAATTTTATCTTCATTGAACTAGCTGAGTTTGGTGTCGCATTTTTCTATTTTTACAAACGAACGTTTGAGGACTATGACGTCGCTGCTGAGTCTGCAATGGCAATAGTCCGAGAAAACTATGCAGGGATAGGCGCATAACAGCATTAAAAGTAACTCGGCTCGCGTGGCATTTTGGTTATTCACCTTAACAGAACTTTGATAAATCTATGGAGGAATAGTGGGCAGTAAAATTCCAGAAGCGATTCGAGCGAGTGGCACTTCGGTCTCAGCTTTGGGCTTTGAACAACAACCTTTTGGTAAACTATTTTGTTGCGTCGATGGATGCAGCGCAGAACTTAGCTTTGTCAAAAGACATAACAGAAAATATGAGTCAAAAACGGTAGAGATCGCACCTTGTTTTAGGCTAAAGAGCATAGGTATCTACACAGATTGGTCGCATATTGAGCAATTAATTTGATTAAGGGAACTGAACCACGGATCAGTGATCAAGAGAGTTAACTATTCTTTCACTTTACTGATTATGACTCTTTTCGAACAACATCATTTACCGTGCCTCTTAGAATCAAGACTCTCTAAACGTTATCAGACCATTGTTATGGAACATATGACTGTGAATTCGACTAATGCCCCTGGGGCTAAATCATTAGAGCACCATACGCAATCTTGGGCTTCGACCCAAGCCACATGGCGCTTTTACCACAATGACAATGTGACCTTCCCTATGCTGAGTAGTCCGATGCTCGGGCTGGCAAGAACTGGAGTAAAAGACACTCAAAGTCGCTATGTCTTGATGGCACATGACTGGTGTCGTATCAATTTGTCTAAACATCAGAGTAAGTTTGATAAGACCCAGATGTCTCATGCTATGGATGTGGGTTATGAGCTACAAACCTCTCTACTCGTTGATGCTGAGACGGGAGAGCCTATTGCTCCAGCAGGTCTGAACTTATTGACTGATAAAGGAATTTATCAATGTCGGTCTCAAGACATTCAACCAAAACAAAGCCATCTGGACTCGTTATTTGAAAGCATTCAGTGGCAAGAACAATTGCGCTTAGATAAGCCCTTAGTCCACGTTGTCGACAGGGAAGCAGATTCAGCAAAAGACTTAAGACGCTTTGGGTCTATAAATTGGCTAACACGAACAAAAAAACCTCCACCTTCCGTCATGAAGGGCAATTTAAAACGGCAGAGGTAATTGGTCGAAAGCTAAATCCAGATATCAAAGGCGTCGTTTCAATACGAGGGAGAGAGGGTTATCTTTTTGTCGGAGAGACGAAGGTTGAGTTACAGAGAAAGTCGGAAAAGTTGGCATCGCAAGCGCCTGAATGTCGCCTTGTTATGAGCTTAGTGACCGATGAAAAAGGCAATGAGTTGGCAAGGTGGTATTTATTGTCGAATGTTTTCGATGTTGATGCGACAGATATAGCGATGTGGTATTGCCACCGCTGGAATATTGAGTCTTGGTTCAAACTGTTGAAAACGAATGGTCATCAGCTTGAGAAGTGGCAACAGACAACGGGTGAATTGATACTCAAACGATTAATTGTAGCCAGTGTTGCGACCACGCTCGTTTTCAAGCTTTACTCAGATAAGTCAGAAGAAGCGAATGAATTTAAGAGTTTTTTAGTGAAATTAAGTGGGCGTTTGACGAAGCGTTCAAAGCCAGTAACACATTCAGCCTTACTTGCAGGTCTCTGGGTGTTCTTGCAAATGTGTGAGGTATTAAACTCTTACACTACAGAGGAAATCAACAGGATGAAAGAGTTGGCTAGTTCGTTTTTTGCTCAATTTGTGTAGATACCTATGCATATAACCGTCTGAGCAATAAAAAAAACAAATCTTTACGATAAAAATTTTTTGTTTTTCACGTCGCTCATCTACGCATATCTTTCGCCTATCCATAACACTCATTAATCGAGACGATTGCGATGTCTATTCAAGAAATTCGACAAGGAAAAACTCGTTTTTACGACAATAAACACTTTTCACGTGGTTTTTCTAAATCAGGCGACTTCACTTTGGTTGAAGACGAGATTTTAACCTTCTTTGGCAGCACTCTGTTAGCGCTTGAAAGCGGAGATTTAACACCAGAAAATCAGTCTGAATTGGACTTCTTAGAAGTGGTTCAAGGTAAAAAAGAGCCTTCAACAAAACTAGAAAAAACCTGGGCGAAATACGTAAAGCTCTCTCGGGGGAAAAAACGCTTTCACACATTAAACAGTAAGCCAACTGTCGCTGAGGATGATTACAACGCTTATTCCATCGGAGATGACGACTAATGAACATCTGCTTTTTGATGTACCCATGGGAGCGTGTTTGTCCGGAAACTGACACTACACTGCGTTTGGTTCACGAATGTGTATCTCGCGGTCATACCGTAGCGATTACAACGACAAGTGGGCTAACAATCCGTGACAGCACCGTATTTGGTTTTTGTAATGTGCTGAAAAAAGGTCAAAAGATATCAGATAAGATCCCTACATTTTATCGTCAAGCTGAATTTTCTAAAGCCCGCCTTCCTATGGCTGGCTTTGATGTCATCTTCATGAGATCAAATCCACCTTTGGATAACTTGGCACTGAACTTCTTAGACTCGATCAAAGATGACACTCTCATCATCAATGATCTGGAGGGTCTTCGCCTAGCAAACAATAAGCTCTATACCGCGAGTATGGGTGGTACTGCTAGTGAGTTTATTCCAGCAACACACGTCTCTAAAAATCGCGATTACCTACAGCGTGTTTTAGAAGAAAGTGACAGCGAAAAAATGATCTTAAAGCCATTGAATGGCTTTGGCGGCCACGGCGTGATCGTGATTGAAAAGAATGCACAGCAAAACTTCCGTTCTTTGCTCGATTTCTATATTGGAGAAGGTGAACAAAGTAACTATGTGATCCTACAAGATTATATTGAAGGGGCAGAAGAAGGCGACAAACGGATTCTCATGCTAAATGGTGAGCCAATTGGTGCGATGAAACGTGTACCTGCTACCGGAGAGTTCCGCTCAAATGTTCATGCCGGTGGCACCGTTGTTAAACACAGTATCACCAAAGAAGAAAAACGTTTATGTGCCGCGATTGGCCCTAAACTGGTTCGAGATGGTCTCTACTTCACGGGCTTGGACGTGATTGGCAACAAGTTGGTTGAGGTTAACGTATTAAGTCCTGGCGGTATCATGAGAATCAACAAGTTAAACCGTGTCAGACTACAACGTCAGGTTATTGATTTCGTTGAAAACATAGTGAACTCAAAAGATCTGCTTCAACAGAGAAAAAGTGCTTTCCGTATGGCTGTTGAGAATGCCCACATTGAACCATAAACAATATACCCTGTCTGAAATGCTCTCGCTAATCCAGCGAGGGCAACCTTTTGTCGGTGAACTTTTAGATGCTGGCTGCTTCATAAAAATCGATGAATATCTTCCTGTGGTTTGTACCGCCATTCATGCTGGCTCACGTCTGCGTGATGATTTAGTTCAGCGCTGTGTGCTTAATGAGTCTGAACGACTGTTTGAAGAAGACCCATTCACTGACAATATGATTTCATCCCAACCCATTACGATGGTTGGGCTCGATTCGCGATTTGAATATGATCTAAATCGAGCGATGACCCTAAGCACTTATTATAAGTCAGCATGGAATCGACTGGTCTGGAAGAAACCACTGAGCAACAAACTTCGAACAGAAAGCCATCGTAAACACTCGGTATTTTATACCCTATATGAAGCTATCATTACCAAGCTTGAGGCAATGCATGACAGCGTGGTGGTGTTTGATATCCACTCATATAACTACAAGCGCCAGCGCATTGATGCGCCAGTATTCAATATTGGCACCACTCAGATAGATATGGAGCGCTGGGGTGCAGTGGTGCATCGGTTTGCTTCTGAATTATCTAAGACTCCTTTGCCTAATATTTCAACAACGGCTGAGTTAGACTCTGTTTTTGAGGGCAGAGGCTACTTAATCTCTCATACCAATGCTCATTTTGACCGTACCCTTGTTCTACCAACTGAAGTCAAAAAAGTCTTTATGGAAGAAGAGAGCGGCACACCGTATCCATTGGTGCTCGAAGCATTACAGTCTGGTTTGAAAGCTGCGTTCAGCCAAACTAGTGCTTTTGTTCAACGCAAATACAACAAAAAGCGCTGTACAAGAAAAGCCGATATGTTGAGTTCTAGCATTGAGTCAAGCCTACTTAATGTTGACAGACAGCTTTATCAACTGGCTAGTAAAGTCGAAACTCTCAAATACGTAAACCCGACAAACTTGAATGCGGAGTTCAAGCGATTTGAGGCCAACCCTAGTCGCTATAAACCGAACTATCGCTATCGACAGCTACCAATCAATGTTAACGATTTTAAACAACAGTTGTACCGATTACCGATAGAGGATATATCCGATCCTGATATGCGCCATTTGTACAGTGACATGGTACAAAAGCTGAGTGATAAGATGGACTTACTCGCGTCTGTCGGTAGTGAGGCATTCCTATATAACGCACTGCGCTATCACGGACGGCCTAATGAGCAGGACTTAGATAATGCTAAGTTTCTACTCTACGCAAAACCGCTTGAAGAAAAGATTAATGAGACATTTACTTCGAAACAAACCATGGAGAAATTGTCCGAAGCTGCGCTGAAGTTTGGCATGAGATGCAAGGTAACGTGTTCAAATACTATCGCCGCGCGGGCGATGGTGACATCAAACCCTCCAACGCTGCATGTGAACAGTAAAGCGACCTTCACTGACCGAGAGGTCGCTCGCCTGATCCAGCATGAACTTGGCGTTCACATGGCAACAAATTACAACGCTCAAAATCAGCCCCTAAAGATTTTTCGGTTGGGTTTGCCTGGTTCTACATTGTCTCAAGAAGGCATCGCAATCTTAGCGGAGTACCAGTCTGGTGACTTGTCGCACGAGCGTATCAATATGCTGGCAAAACGCGTCTTAGCGGTTGATTCAATGCTGACTGAACAGGACTTTTACCAAACTTATAGTTATCTCAATGATGGGCTGAATCTCGATATAGAGAGCGCATTTTCATTGACGTCAAGAGTGTATCGCGGTGGTGGTTTTACAAAGGACCACCTTTACCTCAAGGGCTTCTTACAAGCGTTACAGACAGAGAAGCAGCGTTCTATCGACAGTATGTTTGTTGGAAAATGCAGCTTCCGTTATCATGATTTGTTGGATGAATTAATGAATCGTGGATGGCTAAAAAAACCGACGTTTATGCCGTGTAGAGAAGAGGCTGTTACTAGTAGCCCTATACTAGATTATTTAATAAATTCGCTTGTGGTGTAATTCCATAGCCATTTATTAAATCAGAAACACATCCTCAATAACCGCTAGATGGTACATTGAAAGTAAGTAAACTGGGCAAATATTTTTGCTTAGTTTACATAGTCTTGCGGGGTCATATAGCTTGATGTAGGGAATCCACTCCCTCCTTTGCCAATCTACACTTAGCAAAGTGAGACCCTAAACGAGGATTCCAATATGCTGACTAAGAATGTTATCGCTATCGACCTAGCAAAAAATGTGCTTCAAGCCTGCCATATCAGTGTTCATGGTGAGTTGCTTTCCAACAAACCGTTAAGCCGACAATAAATGAAGGAATTTCTTGCTAAGGCAAAACCTTCTATTGTCGCCATGGAAGGTTGCTGTGGTTGTCATTATTGGGGACAGTTAGCTGAAAGATTTGGGCATGAAGTACGGATCATCAATCCCAAAAAAGTAAAAGGATACCTTGAAGGTCATAAAACTGATCACAACGACACTCTGGCCATTGCTAATGCCGCGATACAAATAGGTATTAAATGCAGTCGCCCAAAATCGCTTGAACAACAATCTATGCAATCTTTAGAGAGTAGTTGTCGTTTCTTATCTCGCAGTGTTGTTTCTTTAGGGCAGCACATTCGAGGAACAATTTTAGGATACTGTGTTGCTAATCCAAAAGGTGAAAAAGGTTTGAAGGCTTCTGTTCAAACTGTTTTAGATGGAGAGACAGCAATACCCGCTAATGTAGTGTCTGTTTTATCTATGCTGTGGGAGCAGTACACATCTCCAAAAGTTATTACTTAGGGAGAGTTGTGACATTCTTATATATGAGCTAAGTTGTTGGTTGCAAGGAACTTAAAAAAATCTGGGCTTAGTTTTTTCATGGATATCAAGGATGGTAATATGACTCCAAAGTCAATAATTTTATTTGGACTACTTTTTAGCTCTTTGAGCGTACAATCTGCCACTTATACGGTAACAACAAGTAGTGATCAAGGCATGGGCTCACTTCGAGATTTCATCGAAAAGGCCAATGCTAATCCTGGTTTAGATACTATCGAAATACCGGCTTCATATAATGCACAAGCACCTATCTCGCCTAATTTGGGTGAAGTCCCTTCAGGTCAAACCGACAACCGAATGACAATTACTGATGATATTATCATTCGAGGATTAGGCGATGATTATGTCCACATTAATGACCATCAACGCTGGGTTTCTGATACTGGCTCATTTAATACTGGTTATCCGAATGATCCTAACAATCTGATTCTAAGATCATCTGGTCTTTTATTTGACATCAATCCTCGAAATACCGCAGGGCGCCCCATTGATGTCACCATTGAAAATGTGTGGGCAGAACACATGTCAGGTTTTATCTTTTCCGATAACGCTAATGTAACACTCAATAACGTTATCCTATATAAGATAGTGCCTAGGCAAGGAGAGGCATCCATCATGTCTACTCAAGATGGCATTGTTACAATAAAAGATTCATTTATATTCGAAAATCTTGGCCCAAGATCAGCACCTACCCTTATTTTTAATAGTAATGTTTTTATTGAAAACACGGCTTTTGAATCTAATGGACCATTGGATGAAAACACAGCGAGTCATGTTATTCAAGTTAGTCAAGATAGTTCAGGCAGCACAACGGCAGTCATCAAAGATAGTATATTTAAAGGCTTATTTAATTCTACTTTTAGATTTAATGAAGCTGATGCACAAATTATAAATACTTTATTTGATGGAAGGGATGCTAATAGAGGTTGGCCAATCTATGTCAATAAAGGAAAATTGACGCTAACCAATAGCACGCTGTATTACCCGACTATTACTAAAAATGTAGACCCTGCTACTTACAAAGCGACCCATATAGAGTTAATCAATAGTGCTCAACTTATAGCCAATAACAATCTACTCATTACAGTCGATGGTGTAAATAATGTTGGCTCTGCAATTTATCCAACAGATTGGGACGATACAACTATTTACCCATTAGCAGAGAACAATGATAACTTTATTTCGTCACCTGGTGTCGATGATACCCCTAACACTGGCCTGTCACTTGCAGGGTGCGTTACAACTAATTGTTTCGTTCCAAACACGCTTTCAATAGCCCTTGTTGATAAAGGCGACGACGATAAAGCGCTATATGACGATGGTAGCTCAATCACATCAGATTACCTCAAACAAACCCGCCCGCAGGGGTTGAGAATCGACATTGGCGCATTCGAAAAACATGAATCTCTTTATGCTCACCCAGATAGCTATGAGGTTGATCAAGATACTAAGTTGATTGTCTCTAGTCAAAATGGAGTGCTTAAAAATGATACCAATGAAAACTCAGCACCCGCTGCATTAGACCAAGATGCTTTGTATGGAAGTGTCACATTGAATGCTGACGGTAGTTTTGAGTATCAACCTGATGCTGATTATTATGGCAATGATGAATTTTATTATTCAATCAATACTAGCCAAGCAAAAGTATCAATAACAATTCTCTCCACAGGTTGGACTCTTATCCCTAACAATGCTGCGCCAGTTGCTAATAATGATAGCTACTCACTTTACGCAGACAGTATTGATACTATTGTTGCACCAGGTGTGTTGCTTAACGATACAGATGACGCGAATACACAAGCTCCTTTTTATGCCGATTTAACTGCGCGAATCTATAAACAACCAATGCATGGGTCGGTAACACTTAAGGAGACTGGTGAATTCATTTACACGCCTGACGCTGGTTTTATAGGCGATGATAGCTTTGAATATGATGTTACAGATATTGGAACAAGACATAGTTACCCTGCTACCGTTAATCTTCATATTCAAGCCGGTGTTCCTTATGGGGGGAAGGTTATCGCGGGAACCAGCAGTGGTGGTTCTATAGGGTTCTTAAGCACGCTGCTATTGACGATACTCGCACTGTTTAGACATCAAAAGTCACTTGCCGTTAAAGTGGTCGTCCCACTATTGTTAAGTGTTTCTCCTTTCGCTCATTCTGCAGAAGAGAATAACGGAATATATGTAACAGCTAATCCTGGGATTTCATGGTTAGAGCCAGATACTGACCACAACGCGTGGAGTCAGGAAAGTAACAGTCAGTTTTCTTTCGGAAGTAGCTTAGGGTACCAATTTGATAATAACGCGAGTATCCAGTTTACTTATCGTTGGCTAAATAGTGTCGATTTGAAAGCAGAACATACGCAATATAATGATATGACGGTCGATTACCAACATTACAGCTTTAACTTTGTTTATCGAGTTACGCAGCTTTGGGGCGATAAATTCGCCCCGTACTTCAGTTTGGGCTTAGGTTATCTTGATGCAAGTTCGAACCACGCGGAAGATTTCGAGGTGGAGGATAATGTTCACCCCAACATAGGCGTCGGCGTGAATGTATTGGACTTTGGTCAAATTAAGTCAGATCTACAATGGCATCATTTAGCAGGTGATGTTGATACCCTCGAACTCGTGTTTTCTTATTACTTCAAGTAATTCAACTAAGAACAGTGCTTTTAGCTGTTCTTAGCCAGAGCTATCAGTTAGCACCTCTTCATACATAATTTAAGGGTATTACGGTTGCTCCCTGCGATGATTTGGAATTGTTCATCAATTGGGAGCACCCAGTATCTGACCTTTCCAATCAATACAATGCAATGAGTTAAGGGACTTTTACACTTGCATTTATTCATGACTCGCTAACTTAGCAAAGGCATTAACAAGCTTCTGTCCAGAGGCTTCATAGACCTGAAGTTTTACTCGTGGCAATTTTCTCAAAAAGTGCCAGCTAACTCAGATCTGCCCCAAAACCATTCAGAGTAAATACTCATTCATCACCTGTTAGTGTGACTTTGCCTTATGAAAAGTTATCTGAAGGTGTGTAATGGTTTTCTGTTGCTCTAAATAGCTTCACTGCATTCTAATTCATGAATTTTTGATTCAAGTGACGGACTGATTGTAAATTGCAAGCATATAAAATATGGCGCATTATGTGTGTGGAAGGTAGCTCAGCGCCGCATAGGTAGGCTTACATGACTGGAGAGTACTAATGCTTGTAAAGTATTATGGTTTGGTTTTCGATAATAGAACCAATAGTTGGTCACCAAGAGTAGAATTTATATCAAACGGTTTATTTCGCATGACTCAGCCTAAATACCTTAATGATAAAGGAAGTGAGGCGAGATTATGGCCATATTTTAATGAGCTTTCACCAGCGGATTATGCATGGGCAAAAAAAGAACATGATAAAATACAAACCGATCCTTCCTATGTCCCATCAAATGAAGAATTAGAAAACTTCTTCCTAAAACCGTGTGGCTCTCGATATGGAGACCATTTCCCGCATATGCTAGATCAAGAAGGCTTCAACTCAATGGAAGATTATGATCGGGAGCAACTGACTAAAACGGCTGGAAGAGTTAACTCATTTTTAGTTGAGGCATTAAGCTGCCAGTTAGGGGGTTTATCCCTGTCAAAGTCTGACACAAATGAACTTATGTGGACACATTATGCTAGTGAAGGTAGGGGACTAGCTGTTACTTTCAATGAGAATCATGCATTTTTCAACCAACTTCCCCCGAAAGATGTTAGTTATACTCCAGATAAAAGAGCTTCTCTTACATATTATAAAGGTATGATGAGAATGAATGGTGCTCCGTTGAAAAACTTCCATGTTGCGGATTTAGGAAATCCATTAGGAGTTATGCAATCTCTTAGTAGCAATGGTATTGATGTAATTGAACTCTCGGAACGGCTGCTATATTCGAAAGCCAAACAGTGGTCTTCTGAAGATGAAACTCGAATTGTATGTCCTCTTATGTTATGCGAAGAGAAAGTAGGGCCATTAGTACAACCAGACTTTGCGTTCAATTACCTAATGGACTGTCCCCTATGCTTAAGAGCTACCCTGAAATCAACCTCAAACGAATGCCGTTTGATGCATTTGAATCTATCATTTTTGGTTACGGTATGAGCGAATTTGACAAATCTACTATCACGGAACTGGTTAGGAAAAATGAAAACTTGGCTCATCTAAAGTTGCGCGTAGCCAAACACAATATTTATGGCAACATTGAGATCAGTGATCTCGTTGTGTAGCACGATACTTTATTAGCAGAAATTTATCATATTTGAGGTGCTATGTTTTATATTTTTCTTGATCGAATACTTTCGTGGCATGGCGAGCTTCAAATGCCTCGATAATCTGTGACTGAATTTCTTTTGTTTTGTTTATAATTTTCATTTTGTCTTTACCTAATTACTCTTTATTAAAAACGACATATACACCCTCAAAAGTAGCAACCAACTCATCAGCACAAAATAGGTTGCAGGCTATTTGAACACGTCCTTTGCCTTTACGTTGAAACGCACGATGAAACCGAGACCACATTGTATGGTTGTCATATATACATACAACACGAACATCACCGTTGGCGGGTTTCAGGTATCGAATGTTATTTTCTTGAATTACTATTTGATGTTTCTCCCCCTCCAACTGGGCATGAACTAAAGACCAGCCAGCTAGAATACCGACAACAGATAAGCTGCCACCAAACACCGTATTCATGTGGTTGATGTTTATTTTCAATGGTGCGTTAAGCTCGATATTTTTGTCGCTACAAATATTCACACCGATACCGAGAGACTTTGAGACTGGAATATGAAGATGAAGGTAGGCTTCAAGTTCTCTATTTTTCATATAGACCGTTACCTTTTCAGAACGCCAAAATAGTGTAAAATTTCGATTGTGTGGGATGCAGTAATTACGCCTTAGCTAATTCAGTTAATACTTGCTTATACGTATCCACTGATTGGGCTCCAGATATAGCACTCTCACGATTGAATACAATCGTTGGAACTCCTGATATACCCGTATGTTTCCATTGTTGTTCCTGCGCTCGGACATGATTTCGCAGAATATCGTCATCAAGACATGCCATTGCGTCGTCAACATTGAGACCAACACTTTGCAGCTCTTGTTCGAGGATACTTTTGTTGGATATATCTTTTTGCTCGCTGTAAAACGAAGCAAATAATCTATTTTTAAGCTCGGTTTGCTTACCTACACTTTTTGCGTATTCTAGAAGAATATGAGCATCAAGCGTATTTACAGCTTTTAGTCCGTCAAAGTAGTCAAATTTAAATCCAACTTCTTCTCCAAGCTCTGCCATCTCTTTTCTGAAACGAATACTATCTTCCAGTGTGGTGCCGTACTTTCTTTTGAGGTGGGCACGTAAGTCTTCACCTTCAGGTGGCATATCTGGATTTAGCTGAAACGGTTGCCACTCAATCTCAATGTTATCTTCCATACCAAGCTCTTTTATGGCGGCATCTAAACGCTTATAACCGATAATGCACCAAGGACAAACCACATCTGAGACAATATCTAATTTGATCTTCTTGCTCATATTTATTCCCAATACTCCCATGACTTTCGCCTTTGATTTTTTTTACCAAAATAACTTTAAGCAGAACCCAAATTTATTGGCTATTCGTATCCTGCTTATTTTCACATTTGAAAACTGACGGTTTATATTTTTTGCTCGCAAAGCTGGATTGTCGGAGCGGTATTAGTAAAGTTTGGAACATCGGTTTTTATCTTTTCTGCATTTGGGCCAAAAGCAGTTTGAAATGACTCTAAAGATTCAAATGAAATGGTACTGATTGCCACATATGGCGCAGCTTCGCCGGGAACTACACTGGCAACCCCTGCATCGACAGTTGCCCCTTTTACGGCCTCTCCCAACAGCTCTCCGATCATAGGAACATGTTTGTTGCAGTAGTAATCAAAATCAAAAATAACATCATCTTTATTTGGGTACAGTACGTATGCTTTAATCATTGTTTTACCTTTTCTTTAAGTTAAGTTTTAAGTAGTTGAGTTTTACATTTTGTCCTTAGGCATTGCTTTGCCAATCATTGACTCACCCATCGTGGCCTGCTTTTGGTGAGGAATTATTCCAGAAAGAATAGCAGTCATTCGATTTCGTTTACCGGGAACCACAACCGCTTTTTTACCTAGACCTTTGATAGCAATTTCTGCTACTTCCGCAGGGTCCTTTGCAACCATCGGTAATTTGGTCCAATCAACACCATTGTCCGCAGTCATCGGAGTGCTAGTTAGCCCCGGAGAAAGAACGGTTACATCAATACCCTTGGGCTTAAGCTCGCCATGAAGAGATGCCCCCAGCTGAAGAACATAGGCTTTGGTACCTGCATAATTTGAAAAGTATGGGGAAACCATATGACCAGAAAGACTTGATATCATTAGAATGCCACCACTTTTTCTTTCGACCATCGCTGGTGTAAAGTGGTGAGTAAGTTGTAATACAGAGGTCACGTTAAGTTGTACCATCTGTAATTCTTTGTCTATCGATGACTTAGCAAATGCGCCATTCACTTCAATGCCTGCTGCAAGTACCAGTAAGCCTATCGCTTGCTTCACTTGCTTCACTTTTTCAACGCCTTCAGCGGTACCTAAATCTGCTGAAACGATCATTGTTTTAACTCCGTAGCGTTCCGCAAGCAAAGTAGCGTGCTCTTCAAGTTCTTTTTCTCGACGAGCAACCAAAACAACATTCAATCCTTTCGCCGCAATCTGGCTGGCCATTTCGGCACCGATGCCAGACGTTGCCCCTGTGATAAGTGCCCATTCACCATACTTTTCTTTGAAGCTTATACCCATAATTCGTTACCTTTCTCAGTTTTTCTGATGGGGTAACTATATGGAATATGGAGGAGACAGACTCTTCAAAAAAGTTCAAATATTGCTCAGATTAGCTCAAGCGAACCATTCTGAGTACGAAGAGTAAGTACGAGGTGTCAAGCTAAACGAAATTCGGAAGGAGATAGACCTGTTTGAGCTTTAAAGGTACGGTTAAAGGTAGAAATAGACTCGAAACCCGTTTCAAAAACAATGTCAGAGATACGTAAAGTATTATTTTTCAATAATACCTTAGCTTTGTTGATCTTTAATTTGGTAATGTATTTCATTGGTGTTTCTGAATACACCTCTTTAAACTTTCGTTTAAAGGTTGAAATACTCATATGACACAATGCCGCCAACTCATTCACACTCAGATCCGCATACAGATTACTTTGGATAATATCTTCAAATTTGGCAAAATTAGGTTTAAACATGGAAGCAAGAAAATCGAGTTCAGACGGGGCATTGGTTCTTTTCGCCATAAGAATGACAAATTCGCGTAGCTTACTCTCGATAAGTAAATCATCCGCCAACTCTGGAGAGTCTAGCAATATGCTAATGCTGTCGCGATAGTGCTCAAGCAATCTATCCACTTCAACCTGCATAATATTATAATCAACCCTGTAGTTTGACTGGCTAATATCAAAGTTAAACAGTGACTGAAATATTTCAGGGTAAAGCAAGATGCCAATCGCTTCACCTACACCTTCATCATTATGGTAGCTGGTATTTTCATAAAAGTAGTTGGTGCATTTTGCCAGAACTCCACAGTTTTTGTTCAATGAAGCGGACTCTGTCTGCTCCCTGACGTTAAAATTACCATTCGTAACAAACGCAAAACAGGCTTCACTGTCTACAAACACACGCGGCATACGCTTGAAACTGGGGATATCTTGTTTTTGAAAAACAACAAGTCCATTATATTTGATTGTTTTCATTTTTAAGGCACCGTTCATAACACTACGATTAGGATAAAGCAGATTAAAGATATCTACTCACTCGGCTTACTGACTAATAGATTCATCTTGTAACTAAAGTAATGATGGGTATTTTTAATGTTGTTATTTTTCCTGCTGAGCAAGAACTTCTGAAGCAATCGCAACTACGCAAAAAATACCACTAAACACACCAACCAAGGTCTCAAGTGTCCACATTTTTGAAAAACCATTAGAGAAGTCTTCAGGGTACTGCACTGCAATATGATCAAGTGTTGGGTACAGTGCGGCACTCATAATCATCAGACATATAAAATTCCACGCAAACAGAAATCCTCTTGCTTTATTATTACCAAAAATGAGCACGGTAAGTAGCGCTCCGGTTAAAAAAAACTTCGCCATACCAATCCATTTTCCAACAATTATTGGTAAACGTTGTAGTGAACCGTCTCCCATCATAGCTGCATCATAACCGGAAAATTTTCCTAATGCAGGGTGAGCTAAAAACATTGTAGAAGTCTGTGTCATCCACATAAGGCTGTCTACAATTTCATAAACGGTAAATATCGCGAGCCATACGAAGGTTGCACGGGCTAAATTTTTTGAATTGATTGATATTGTTTTCATTACGATTTCCATCATTGATTAGATGGACGAGATAATAGTAATAAGTTGTGCATTGGCACTTGTCAAATAAGGTCAAAAACTGGGCAGATTAGTCCAATGTTTCTTGAGTTTGTCATTGATTGTAGGTTATTGAAAATAACGCATTGAGTTTATCTTGATTGACAATACTTTGCATAAAGTGAATCTGACACCGAGGACCAGAGATGGAAGCTATTGTCCAATCTATTGTCCGGTTTCGTTTACGAGCGGCATTACCTGAAGTGGTGCCTTTCTGCTGTTTGGGAGATGAAAAACTTTATGATGGGTAGATTTTGCCATACAAGCCAAACTCACTTTTGTCCAGAGGCTTCATAGACCTGAAGTTTTACTCATGGCACTTTTCTAAAAAGTGCCAGCTAGCTCAGATCTGCCTCTTATTTGGTTAGTGCTTTTTCTCAGTCACATCCTGTTAATGCGCCTTTGCCTTACCAAAAGTTATCCGAATTAAACACATCTAGAAATTATGCATCTCTGAACAGTTAATTCTCTAACAATGTCACTAACCTATTGATTATACATTGAAGAGATAAATGAATGACGGCATTATGTGAGAATTACAAGCGGCTATTAGCCGCCTAATAGCATTATGTGATGAGGGAAACATGTCGTATAAATTTGAAGATTGGCGCAATCGTTATTCAGAGCGTTCGGATTTATCCACGGGATTAGTTCATTTAACAAGAGCTACAGACAATGCAGCTGTTGCTGAACTAATGTTCAATATATTGACTGAACAAACCCTAAAAGGTAGCACTACAGAGCAAGGCTTTATTGTTGGTAAAGATACGGCTGTGTGCTTCCAAGATGCTCCTTTAAGCTCTGTTTGTCAAAACACTTGGTTTGAGCAAAAGCTTAGGGCTAGTGGTCACACATCAAAAACAAGGTACCATCCTTGTGGTTTCATGTTTCCTAAACAAAAAATATATAAAAGCGGCGGTCGTCCAGTAATCTACGATAAAACAGCAGACGCTAAGAAGTATTTACCAGAGTCTGAGTGGTGGCGTATTGTTAACTTTGATCTATCAAATCCAGATTTCATCATTGATTGGACACATGAGCGAGAGTGGAGAGTGAAAGGTGACTTTGAGTTTGCTATTGAGGACGTAACACTTCTTTTCACTAAAAGTACCACCTACAAAGCGTTTATCGAACTGTGTGATAAGAACGACAGACCGTTTTACAAGGAAGTTTCGGGTATTATAAATATGCAAAATATCTTATTCTAAAAATTACCACATTACAGGTAGTTAGGCGTAATTTTTGACGCTTGATATTTTCAGTCTTTACCACAAAAGGAGTCTGTCAATGATATTGGATTGCTCATCGTACGAGTCAGCAAAGAAGTCACTGTGTGAGATATTTCATGTGACAGAGGAAGCCCTTTTAGCAGCCTTAGATAGTGTTGAAAATGACAGAAAAATTGACTACTACACGTTAGAGAAAAATGTTGATTCTTATATTCGCCAGCAATTCGGAGAACCTGATGATGACATGGAAGTTCTCTGGTTTCACGGAACTCGTGTCGAGGATGAATCATTATTTTATAGCCATGGGATACTGACTAAGAGCAAAGTTAGAGATACGCTATACTCTCGATTAATATCATTATCCTCGGGGTTGGAAAAAAAAGGAAAAAACCCTTTTTGTGAATCTATTGCTGGAAAAGGGTTTGTCAATGATGAGGGACCATTTGCTTTCCTAATCAGATGTGTGGCAATTGAGGCTCCGGGATCCAATCATAGCTATACTCACACACCTGAAATGGTTGAGGATATTGCTGGTAGCCTATTGGGTGAAAACTATGAGCAGCTGGTTCAACGCTTTCGAGACATTACAAATCCCTTTATCGTATCATTCACAGCTAAGCCAAAAGGTGGTGAAGTTTCGAGGGCATTGTTTTTCTTAAAGCTTATCGAAGATGGTGAATCCGAACTTGAGTCCGGTTCTTCAGCGAATACCTTTTTTAATTCCTACGGAACACCTATAAATGTAGAGCGAATTAGGAACATAGAGCCGCTGTGAAATCGCTTTATGTTTTTTATTATGAATAAATTCAGAGATTTAATTGTCAATTCGGTATCCCATCTAGATGCAATCTATCATCTTTCCCAAGTGGATGTAGATGCCTTAAAGGTTCAAGGTGCATATAACAATGTGCGTGAATCTTTGACCTACTATTGCCCAGAGTCTACTTTTTCTGAGTTAATGGTTCATCAGTTAGCTATGGTTCACAGCCACAAATTCTTAGAACTTCAAGGCAAATGTTATCCTTATATCTACACTGAGCTGCTAGAGCGCATGAGAAGAGTTGAGGAAAATAAACCTAGCTATAAACCTTTTAAAGGTGAGGGTTCCCCTTTGGTCGGCTGGAATTTATACCACGTTCACCATAGCTTGAACTTCGAAGTAATCTTTAACTTCAAGCGCTATCTCGAAGACGAGTATCCGAACGATAAATCGATCTATCAGGCAATACAAAATCTAGAAGAAAGTTCCCCAGAGAGGAATGACCATATTGCTATGTTTGTACATTCAGAATTATTGAAGTCTTTCGAATGGGGTGAACGTAACAAAACTGGAGAATGGATGGTTTACCAATTGATAGAGGGTAAGGTCCACTTTTTAGCACTGTCCTTGCATGAAGTTAGCGATGAAGACTTATTTGAAAGAATCCGCCCTTACCTAAAATCACACATAATTAGTGTCTAAGGCTTCAGTTCAGGATACTTTTTCTAATCTTCATTTAATGGTTTAGTGCGTTTGATCTAAACCATTTCTGTCCAAAATCTTCATAATCTGAATTCTTACTCACGGTACTTTCTATCACGAAAATGCCCCAAAAACATTCAGAGTAAATACTCATTCATCACCTGTTAGTGTGACTTTGCCTTATAAAAAGTTATCTGAAGGTGTGTAATGGGTTTCTGTTGCACTAAATGGTTTTACTGCATTCTAATTCATGAATTTTTGATTCAAGTGACGGACTGATTGTAAATTGCAAGCATATAAAAGATGGCGCATTATGTGTGTGGAAGGTAGCTCAGCGCCGCATAGGTGGGCTTACATGACTGGAGAGTACTAATGCTTGTAAAGTATTATGGTTTGGTTTTCGACAATAGAACCAATAGTTGGTCACCAAGAGTAGAATTTATATCAAACGGTTTATTTCGCATGACTCAGCCTAAATACCTTAATGATAAAGGAAGTGAGGCGAGACTATGGCCATATTTTAATGAGTTTTCACCAGCGGATTATGCATGGGCAAAAAAAGAACATGATAAAATGCAAACAGATCCTTCCTATGTCCCATCAAATGAAGAATTAGAAAACTTCTTCCTAAAACCGTGTGGCTCTCGATATGGAGACCATTTCCCGCATATGCTAGATCAAGAAGGCTTCAACTCAATGGAAGATTATGATCGGGAGCAACTGGCTCAAACGGCTGGAAGAGTTAACTCATTTTTAGTTGAGGCATTAAGCTGCCAGTTAGGGATTTTATCCCTGTCAAAATCTGACACAAATGAACTTATGTGGACACATTATGCTAGTGAAGGTAAGGGACTAGCTGTTACTTTCAATGAGGATCATGCGTTTTTCAACCAACTCCCCCCGAAAGATGTTAGTTATACTCCAGATAAAAGAGCTTCTCTTACATATTATAAAGGTATGATGAGAATGAATGGTGCTCCGTTGAAAAACTTCCATGTTGCAGATTTAGGTAATCCATTAGGAGTTCTGCAATCTCTTAGTAGCAATGGTATTAATGTAATTGAGTTCTCGGAACGACTGCTATATTCGAAAGCTAAACAATGGTCTTCTGAAGATGAAACTCGAATTGTATGCCCTCTTATGTTTTGCGAAGAGAAAGTAGGGCTATTAGTACAACCAGACTTTGGCGCTGAATTACCTAATGAACTCTCCCCTATTCTTAAGAGCTACCCTGAAATCAACCTCAAACGAATACCGTTTGATGCATTTGAATCTATCATTTTTGGTTACGGTATGAGCGAATTTGACAAATCTACTATTACGGAACTGGTTAGGAAAAATGAAAACTTGTCTCATCTAAAGTTGCGCGTAGCCAAACACAATATTTATGGCAACATTGAGATCAGTGATCTCGTTGTGTAGCACGATACTTTATTAGCAGAAATTAATCATATTAGAGGTGCTATGTTTTATATTTTTCTTGATACCTGTGTTCTTTTAGACATTTCGACAAAAAAGCATGACCTTCCTTTGGTTTCTGCACTGGAAGAGTTGGTTACATCGGGTGTGATTACACTTGTGGTTACCGACCTAGTTGTCGAAGAGTACGAGAGGAACAAGGAAGATGTAGCAAACAAAACTGCCAAAAGGCTGTCCCAAGAATTTAAACAAGTCAAAGCAGTAGTAAGTGAGTTTGCAGACGATAAACAAGCGGAAACAATAGATGTATTAAATGACATCAATGCGCGTTTGCCACTGTTAACTGATGCCAATCATGTGACCATTCACAGGGTTGAAAAGCTCATCGAATCAGCAAAAAAAATCAGTATTAGTGAACGATCTAAAGTAGCCACAGTTCAGCGTGGCTTAGATAAAAGAGCACCATTTCACATTAGTAAAAACTCTGTAGCAGATGCGGTCATCATCGAACAATTTTATGAGTTCTCGCAGGGTGTAGATAGTGAGTCAGCTTGCTGTTTTTTCATAACCCACAATCACAATGACTTTTCTGCAAAGGATCACCGCCAACCACATTCTGATTTTGGTAATATTTTTAATGATACGAATGTTCTCTATTTTAATAATCTAGCATCAGCAATTAATCAAATTGACGAGGATTTTTTAGATGGTATTGAATTTGAGTATGACTACACAGAGGAAACCAGAGGTCTAAGAGAAATCCTCGATGCGATGGACGAGCTAGTCGATAAAGTTTGGTATAACAGGCACCAGAATCGCATGTGGGGCATTGAAAATGGCGAAATCGAAGTTGTTTCTGAGGGTACTGAACGATATGGCAATAATGTCATTCACGAGGATATCCTTAAAGGTGCTATGAAGTCTGCAAAACGTGTTGAAGACTCCTATGACAATGTAGGGCCTTGGAGCGACTTTGAGTGGGGCATGATTAATGGAAAATTGTCAGCATTACGTTGGGTGTTAGGTGATGAATGGGATATGTTAGACACCTAAGATGTACTAACTCAACACCTAAGGTTTCAACATATATTTTCTCACCAAAGGGATCGTGTTAGAGCTTTATATCTAATGCATTCCTGTCCAGAGGCTTCATCGACCTGAAGTTTTACTCGCGGCACTTTTCTTAAAAAGTGCCAGCTAGCTCAGATCTGCCCAAACCTTCTTACGACCAGTTTGCTCTCCTATAAAGTGAGCTAATGCATCGTGGTCTTGTACCTCAAATTGGCCACGGCTTACTCCGTGATGATTGTTTTAGGCGTTAGCATTATGAGGTAACGTGAAGGTGCTCATACATTTGACATACATATACCGTGTATTATTCCAAATTAAATTCTAACAATTTAGTCACCACATAGGGATGGACAACTATGATCAAAAGTCAAGACTCTATGCCATTCGAACTTGACTCTATCTTGAACGATAAACGCATCGAAAGGTTATTTTCAGAGGAGTACCCATGTGCTCTACAGCTCTGGTTATTACGAATCGAAGGTGTTGATTTTATTGACAACCGAGTCATTTATGGACGACTGCTACCTTACAGCTTTGACAATAACTTGTGGTCATTTAGTGACAATGAAAACTTTAAGGCCTTCTCCAGTTACCGAGCGCAAGTCAAAAAGATTAATTTGTATGTGAAAGGAGCTAAAGCCAAAAATGTTATTGAGAGGCTTTGTTCAGGAGATACCCTTCGAAACATTAACGAAGCATGTGGACTGGGCTTTGGGCAGGACAAGATTGGCGACCTATTTGGTGATGTGAAACTCAGTCATGAAGAGCTTATATATAAGCCTCTTGCATATTTGATTAATCAGGATGCTCATCCAATGGGGACTATTGCTAGCCCTCATGGAGGAGCTGGAGGGCTATGTTCTTCTATTGTTCAAAGCAATAAGCAAGAACTATTTGTTGTTCAAGGTGACTATAACGCTGACTTAACCGCGATGGTTATTGAACAATTAAATCAAGACACGGGATTGAAGTTTGAGGACCGTGACCTACAACGGTTTGGTGACATTGAACTCATGATTCTCCCTTCAATTAACGAGCAAGAGAGTTCATTAAAGAATGTTCGATGGTCGAATGATAAAGACGAAGTTCATGTTAGTCTAACACCGACTCAGATTCGTCAATACACTCGCTTTCAGTTCAATTTACGTATTGAGAACGATGGGCAGCTTCTCTATTCATCACTTAAGGTAGCTACCCAAAATGACGACGGTAACTATGAATGCACTTTTGAGACTAGCACTGATCTTCACTCCATTGCCGACTCGATGTCATTGGACATTTATGGTGGAAATAGTATAAAAGATGAACTAATTCTTTGTGATCGTTGGACTTCCCATTTTATTAGGGAGATGAATTTTCAACTAAGTATAGTCAGTGGATCTTCTGAATTTAACAAGTTTGAGTGGTTAGAGAAAACAGTAACTCCTCAGATGTCAGACCGTGTTGCGAAAGTACTATCGATAAAGAATAATAATTCTCCTATGCGAAACAATGTGACGACTAGGAAAACAGACTCTTGGGTTACGATAAACCGTTCTTTGAGAAAAACATTTGACCGCATTCATCCTAAAAAGTCAGACGGTGCTTTCTTCCTTAAATGGGGTATGAGCTCTGGTGAAGGTAGACTTCAGTTCACTGAATGGTTTAAATCTCTAGCACAAACTAACCAAGACAATTCAATTACGATTTTTGACCCGTATTTTGAAGACGCTGGATTAGCTCTAATACTATTGAGTTCAGCTCCTAATTCTGACTATACGATTTTTAGAACGAATCATAAGAAAGATGGTGACACAGCTACTAAAGGGCTTGAAACATTATTGCGAGCGTGTAGCCATAATCAAAAGCTAATGCAGCAAAAAACCGTGAATATCTACGGTGTTCGTGATGGCAGTTTACACGATCGATACATACTAGTGACAGATGGTAATGGGCTTCCTGTCAAAGGCTACCATCTATCAAATTCCTTCCAAAGCGCTAACGAGAACTTCCCGTTACTTATTACTCCGATACCTACAGATGTGTTGTATAAGGTTGTTGAATATAAGAACAGCTTACTATCTGCTTCTAACGAGAAAGTCTCCCATCTCTACAACTCAAAAACATGTGAGTTTCACGCGGTTGAATCAGGTAAAAATGATGAGCTCTTTGATAGTGATGTGATAGGCGATATCTTATCTCATTGGCTCAATGAACCGCTGTTAAAGGGGCTAAAAGGGAATGAATTAACTAGTAAGCTAAGAGAGCAAGGCCTATATCATGATGACTTCCCTCACGCTATAGACCCACGTGGACTTAAGTCCTTTATAGATGCTACCAACTTATCTAAGGTTGATCTTAGCATTTACTGGGAGGAGATCGGTGTGGTCTTATCCCGTACAGTTTCTAAATGCCACGATGTTGATTATTTCTCATCAAATTCGAGCTTTTTGAGTTCACTTGCCAGTATCTTGGATGCAACATTCAACAGAGCGAGTGATGAAAGTAACAAACATGAACTATCTGTAATTTCCCCTAGTTATTTCCACCAAACGTTGTCTGAATTACTAAGTAGTTCAACAGCACCTCATCATTTTTCACTTGGGATCAAACAGTCACTTCTTACTTGGGGAGATTACTTCTGCATTCAATATTTATGGGCATATGACCCCACTTCTTTAGTTAAGATTGTGGATGTTCAGGTGCAGGAGATAAGCAAAGATTTTATTGAGAAAGACAGTATACGTTTATCTGTACTAGGACAGATACTGCGAGAAATGTCACAGACAATTGAGCTTGGACAGACAAACGATCTTCAATTAAAAGCTCTTTTACGCAGCAATAACGAATTTTTGAAGTGGCTGGGATGGTGTGCACTGGAGAAGCAAGTCATCTCTTCATGTGATCTGTGCATCATTGATACTTTACCAAGCCATGAGCAATGTATCTTCATTGGCTGGTTGATAAATCGTAATTCTAAAGTTGAACAAGACACGGAGTCATTCAATAAATTGGTTAAAGAGCTTCACCAACGCCTTCCTAATAAGTTAGATCTACCCCAATTAAAAAGTACAATTGACTCGATGCTAGGGCGTATGAAGCAATTGTCTTGGGCTGAACCTTGGATCTCTCGCAAAGTTCTTACCCCTCTACTCGAAGATGACAGAGTGTTATTCGGAGATGCTAGTCAGATTTGGCATGAAGAGCTTATTAATTTGCTCGAACCAAAAACTTCCACAAGCTCGCGCTTGTTCAATTCCTCCCGCGAAGGCGAAGTGACCAACATAGCAGCTTGGTTATGGACACAGAGCTCAAAAGCTCACCAAAAAAAGTGTCTCAAAAACTTTGAAAGAGTACTGAGAAAGCAAAAGCAAATAATTCAACAGCCATTGGCTAGCAGTGCAAATTGGTCTAAATGGGATGATGCTTTGAAGGTAGCTTTATGGATATGGCTGTTTGCAGAATGGTGCCAATATTACAACTCAGTTCATAGTGAAGAGAATAGTCAGAAGCTAATACAGCTTTATAGTTCGGCGAAAGAGTTAGCAATGGTAAGATCTGAGTCTGAATGGGAGCCCTTAGGCACAGGAATACAAAGTGAACTGTTTCTTGCAAGAAAGTGGGTTTCTGAACAGATAGATAACATTGAATCACAACTAGTTGAATCAATTTAAACCCTCTCATTGTAGTGGCCAAAAATATTTGGCCACGTACTTGCAAGTTCACCATACATAAGCCAATCCGTATTTCGCTGTTTAGCAAACCGGAAACACTTTTTGCCCCAAGATGAGCCAGATAGGAATTGAACTCAGGCTAAAAATCAGGATCTTTCCTTATTTTTCAGTTGGTTAAATAATGATCTTGGGATGTGCTGAAAGTGTAAATTCGTGCCTGCACGATATTTAAATGTTATGTGGCAGTTGAGCTTGGAGGTTCAGTGTTTTCAGAAATAATAAAATTTTGGGCGTTAAAATACTTCTCTAAGCATATCTGTCCAAAGAAATTTTCATTGTCTTCAGACGAAGCTAAAAAGTATAACTTCTATGAAGTTAGAGTTATTTTCCCAACAGGTAGAGATAAAGTTCTTTACCAATTTATGCCAGAGGACAATGGTGTTGTCCGAAGTGGATTAGTCTCAGGATGCAAGTTTGTTAATCCAGAATTAACTGAAAATTGCTTTGTCTCAGAACATTCGCTCAAAAGAGCCCGATTTGACGTAATCTATTATTTCAAAGGTTGGCGTATAGATGAGCAACATTGTAGTGAAATAACATTGATTAAGTTTGTGCTTTGGCGAGCTTTGTTTCTTATCTATCCATACCTCACATACACAAAACTAAAAAACAAGCTCAATTCATGGCGTGTAACCAAGAGACTTAGAACTCCATTGAAGTCAAAGTATGAAATCTATGAAAGCTTAATGAGTAATGATACGTTCCTAAAAACAGGTCAATTTCGTCAAAGTGACATTGTTAGTGGTCTGTTAGGTGGCAAACATATTGCTAATTTCGATCTAACACGGAAACTATCCAAGTCGTTAGATTGGATACTTGAATCTTCCATTGAAGATGGAGAAATATCCAGAGTTAGTCACGAGCGAGACCATGACCCTCTTTTTAAAATGAAAGGTAAAGGCATTCACTACTTCACGTTGACAAAAGAGCAAATCAAAAATGAAGAGCATAATCGCCTCATACAAAAAGCTCAGGTTAAGATTCAACAGAGAATGTTGTTGCTAACATTTTTGTTAGTGATCGCCACTTTCATAACCACAATTGATAAATTTGATGACCTAATGGAAATAGTTGAAGCTTTCAAGGTGTGGTTCAGTAGGTTCATCGAATAGCCATATAAACAATTTAAGAGTGATTCACAACGCTTGGCATTTTTGCTTCTACTTCAATTTTAGTGTTTACGATACAATGCTTTAGGTTAGGTGGTAGCGTTGCTCACCCCTTAATTGGGCTAGGCTAATAGAGGAAATATCAGCAATGAATAAAATAGAAGGCTCGATTGTAAACGACCGTTATTTAGAATCTATCGCCATAGCTTTATACAACGAAGCAAAAGTTGAAAAAGATGGGTATCGTTTCAAGAAGTTAGTCCCAGCTATGACATTCTATTGTTTCGCTATGGAGTCAAAGCTAAATACCTTCGGAAAAGAGGTGTTTACAAAAAATGCAGAGTTTAAAAAGTTTGGCAACGCTACAATTCAGGGTAAATTTGATTGGCTCCTTTCTCGACTTGGAGTTGATGAAAGAGAGTTAGTTGAGCCTCACCGTGAAACTATTGCCAATATGGTTTCATTCAGGAACTCAGTGGCTCACTCTAAAAACATTGATTTCGAGGATGAGAGAAAACTAATCGGTCTTGAGCAGTTTGGAGACAAATTTGTACATCCTCCAAAACACGAAAAAGACTTTATGGCTCAAAGATCTTTAGAAAGTTGTGAAAGCTATAAAAAGCTTTGGAATTTTTGGATACTGTTTGGTTTGTACAATCACCTAAGTTCTTTGGTTCAGTCGACTTTTCTCGGGGTAGCGGTTTTAGTTGTGCAAAGGTAGTCGACAGAAATTAGCTTAACAAATAAGGATTAGGCGTTGCGCAACCAATGTTAAATCCCGAGTGTTGAACAAGCCTGAAGCCACTTTATTAAGTAAATTATTCGATGATGGTCGAGGGGCATTGCGCCTTGAACTGGTCTATTCACGCATGGCACCAAGTTAGTGACTTTCCATACTTGTAGTTATTCATGAATTGCTAATTTAGCAAAACCACTGGCACAGAAATGTCCAAAAATCTGTTTCAGCAGGAGTAGTGCTTACCCCTAAAAGTTTCAATCTTTAATGTTAAAGTTGCGAACTTTATTGTCTGAGTTTCGATCTTAGTTGTCCACCGACATTTAGGTGAAGGCGCTCAGGGCTGGTGGCTCATACCTGGAGTGGATGTCGAGCGTTGATTCGATGGCAGGCTGTGAGTCTTAAACTCTCTCTGTTGGCCAAGACTCACTTTATTTCTTCCACCAGCATGCATCACGGCTACGTAATAGAGTTTATTTTCGCACGAAACGGGGAGCACTTGAGAGATTAGATAGCCATTCAGAGCTCCTGAATCTTACCTCGATAACACTCGATATCATCCATATCTTCGATACAAATGGCCGCAAATCTGTCCAGATTCAGGTGGGTATAAAGTTCAGTGTCCTTTGTGATTGGGTGCATGACGAAGACCTTTGCCCCAAGAGGTACGATCAATTCACTGTTGTAGATAGTATGATATACCCCTTTTTTTGTTTCTATCGTATATATTTTTCGTTCGAAGGAATCTAACGCTGGTGAAAATTTTTGAGCGTACAATCGTTCGTCTGTGTTCGATTTACTGCTTTGATTAATCAAGGTGTCAACTTGTTCAATGTATTTGTCACTGATATCAGACAGTCCTTTACCCATCCACTTGATACCTCCTAAGAAAGAACAAAAGACGATGATGGCTAGTAGAGCTGGAAGGTATAGGTTTACAGCGAGTTTTTTGTTAACAAATTGGTTCTTCATAGAGTAAATCCTAATAGACTTTTTTCGATGTTCAAAAAGCAACAATGCAACGAGAAGAGAATTTTTTACAAGTACAAAGCTATATCTTATCGTTGCCAATCTTTTATACATTACCGGACAATTACTATTAGCAATTAGTGACCCAAATTAGGAATATTAATTACCGAATGCAGTCACTTTGATGTGTATAAAAGATCTACATTCAGAAAGGGGGGCTCACCGTCTAAGACGGACATTGGCTCAATACGTATTTGCTGGTGGACGCCCCCATCCGTCATCACGACAACGAAATAGAATGCTCTTTGATGCAATACGAAGCCGTGGTCAGGCTTTCATTCTCCATTTCAAAATACCAATCACAATAGTTCTCCTGCTGATCTTGGCTCGCTTCGTCGAGCATTACTTTTAGCTCATCGCAGTTCATCGACGGACGTTCAAGCTGCTCTTCAACAAAGAGGTCCGGGCAAGAATGGATGATGCGCTGTTTCACGTAATCGAATATGTAACCCAAAGCGTCGGCGTAATTGTTGGAGATGTACGGTTCCAGATCGTTGCTCGATACGCCATCAGACTTGCTTCCGTGATGGTAGTTCGATGAATACACGGTAATGGTTTGGCTCATGCTCTTCTCCCTGTTTTTGAATGACGGTTTATGTACCTGAACTTTTATTCTATGGCTGCACACTATTTTTCCCCCCTTTCGATCAATGTGTGTAGGGCATATATCACTCCAGACCCCAAATGGGGGGCGAGGGAAGTAAGGGGGTGGATACTGGCTATAAGCTTCAACTTGTTGTTCATTCCGGTGACTTCAAGCAATGGGTGGCACCTGATTTCAGTATGACGTTAACCCCCATTCATTGATTTGGTGGTCAAGGTCGCGTCGCGTTAATACAGAGCGCATCCAGAATATAAGGGCTTTACGATGAGCAAGAAAGAGTGGGCTATCTTCAAGACGTGCCGGAAGCGTGATCAAGGTATTCGCGGTTCAGGTAAACCTGAGTTTGTGAATGTCATTGAAAGAGATTTGGGTATCCATGTCAGTCGTGATGCGGCGGTGCGTGCCTTGGTTGTCAACTACTACCCGGAACTCAACGACTCGGATATCGAGCACATTAAGAGGGTATCAAAAGAATTTCTAAGAGGGACAATGGGGCATTACAAGATCATGACCTGTTAGATTGATGTCATTGATTGTCACTGAGGTGATACTGTCTGTGTGAGATGGCACTGCGCTCTCTAAACTCGGCATGCTAACAACGCTCACTCCCCCCAACTCCCCCCGTAAATGCCTCTGAAACCCTAAATTGCTGGCCATCGTCTCGTTCTGGGGGGAAGGCATATTTCATTACGCATAATGAACCTGTCCTCAACCAATAACAGGTTCATATCATGTCAATTAATACAGCAACGAATACAGAAGAAAACACAGCAACGATTTATGAAGTCCTTGATAAAGCCAATCAGTTCACAGGCTTCGGCGTAAGACTGAACGGTCATGCGGCAGATGTGTTCGGTATTGATACCGATGAAAGCTTTGGCCATTCAGAAGAGGCTCATGACTTTGCAGAGCAATGCAAATATGAAGCGGGAGCAACCATTGTTTGGGCCTGCAACAAACCGTGGTGGGCATAGTATGAGTATTCAAGCGAGTCCAGAAATGGCGAAAATGATCTGCGTTAATCCTGACCACATGGAGGGGGTCACGGTGACTGACCTTCCTAATGACAAATTGGCCGTCATAGAGCAAGTAACAATTCCGTCGTTTTGCTATGACAACAGCGCTCTGGCTTTGAATTTACTGAATGCAGACTGTGTGGTTTACGGGGTTGCGATGGTGAATTGTGGCGGCACTTGGCTACCGATAGAACACTGCTGGCTCAAACTGGCTGATGGCGACTATGTAGACCCTACCTATCAAGTATTGGCTAAACTTAACGAGCGAAAGTATGAAGTTATCTATTACAAACTCTTTGAAATAACATCAGATTTGATGAGTGAAATGAAACAGGCTTATGGTGAACTGAGTCGCTTTGTTGGCGTAGAGATGATGTGGTTCCGACGCTCGACGGCGTATCGACAATATTTTCTAGGTTGATTGTTGGTGACAGGGCTTTTTAGAGTGAATTATTATGCAACTATATTCATTCATTTGATTGTCATTCAGAGGATTTGGGGGTATAACCCCGTGTATTTTTTAACCAATTCGGTGTGTAAGAAATCCAATTGCATAAACTGTGCATATTTTGACCTGCTATTTCCGCTTGATTACGTTCCCTCACTGTCTTTCCATGACAACACCGTTTCTTTGCATTGCTTCAAGTGAAGTTGTCATACCTTTCCTCTATCATCTGAATAGTATTCGCGCTCGTGTTCCCAATGTGGCTTAGGTTTAAGCGTTCTGTGTTTGGTTTGTGGTACTGAGAGCGGCTGTTGGGTCATACGGGAATGGATGTGCTGGTCTTTCAAAGTACCTATGAAATTCGTCCATGATAACGATGGGCTTTCCCGCACGTTTGTTCTTAAAGAAGGCACCTCGGGGGAGTTGGTCATTTGGGTGGAGTTTGTGCTGCCACTCTTTAAACGCTGCCGTTTTTAATCGATACGCTTTGTCTTGTTCGGCTTTTGCAATGATATGTTTTAGTTGTGCCGCAGTTGGGCTTGTTTGTGTATGTAACATGGCAAGTTCCTTATCGCTAGTTCGTTAGTGAGTCGTCCAGCAATGACAATGGCCAAGCATACGACTCGATTTGTTGGACGGCGACTTCAATGTTGTTATGCAGCTCTTCTAAACCCATCGATTTCGCACAGCGCTCTTTGGTGACAAGGAAATCTTCTAGTTTGGCCGCTGCTAAGGATTGTTCGAGGTTATCTCTGGTAACCTGTTTGCCATGATTTAAGCAATTCTCTCGATACTCGGCCACCAGCACGATATCAGCTGGGTGAGAGGTGATCCAATTTTCAATGACTGACATTTCAAGGTGGGTTTTACTCGCCATGAGTTGACCTAATTGACCGAATGATACGAGGATTATCGTTACAGAGAACGCGAGCACTGATTTTAGGGTAAAGCTCGTAATTTTCTTTAGCATTGTGATGTCTCCAATTTCTGACGATATCCATTTATAACAAGAAGGGCTCGGTGAAATTTCAATTAGCCGCAGAGATTCCTGCCTTTATTTGCAGTAAAGTTCGGTGACTTGTGCATCCTCGATGTCCTCCCAGGATCTTGAAACGGGTTTTGGCTCGGATAGGATATCGTAGGTGCCATCGTAACGTTGCTTGGCGGCGTAACCGATGTAGGGCTCACCGATACGTGGTTTGCTATGTGATTCACTGTATGGATTGACTGGCTTGTAAGGTCGGCTGTTGAATGGCATACCCAAAATATCTCAGTCTTGATCGATGAGTCCGAGAAATTGATTGTTATCGTAGTGGACAGATACCACTGAAACGGCCATTAAGCTTGTCGAGATTTTGATTTCGCATTGAAGCTGTGTTGCCATGTGAACTCCGTATGTCCGTGATGGTGTTACATTGTTTTGGCTTTCGGTGACTAGCGACCAACTAGGCCGCTAGTTCATGGGTACTGGAGACGACGGTATTAAGCGGCTATTGGTAAAGCGTAGTTCATCGGTATGTGCTTGATATTGGCCGAAACCAATGCTTTTGCCACGGGAGGACAAACAGAATTACCACAGCGTGCGACCTGTTTGGCTTTGCTGATTTTCTTTCCATTTTGGTCAAATTGAAATTGATAGTCTTTTGGAAAGCCTTGAGCCAAGAAGAGTTCATGGGGCTCTAGCATTCTCATACCGATATCGATCACTCGATAGATAGCACCGTGCATCTTAACCATCACTTCGCCCCGCACGACAACGAGCCCAAAGCGCTCTTTGGTGGTTAACGTGTGAACTGGCGTAGTGATGTCAGTGCCGAAATTAGAACCAAAATACTTAATGAGAAAGCTGTTGACGATCCCTAAGTGATTGCCACCAGCGCTCACTGTATGAGCCGGTTCACTCACTGTATGCCCAAGATTGGTGCCTCTCATCTTAATAACGTGACTGGTAGTAACTGTGTCCACGTCTTGACCAAACAGGCGTTCATATTCAGCGCGTGTCCCTCCCCATCTTTCAGTAGATTGAATCCATTCTTCATAGGTGGGAATAATCGATTTTTCGACGTTCGCTGTCACTAATGCGTTGTGGTCGACGCCTGTGATCGTCGCTAACGGATCATTGATATCGGCACCAGAACATCCTGAAAAATGTTTGGCCATGAACGCTAACAACTCTTGGTTGTTGTCCTTGACCGATGGCGAGTCATTATTTTGCTCATTGGGGAATGCTTGCTCTAAATCTGCTGACACAACAGCAAAATGCCCCCCTTTCACCTGAGCGCAAATGGTTCTTAACGGCTCATCGATTGGCATATTGCGTTGACTGCTCGCATTGGCGTGTTCGGTAATGAATGGTCGTTGGTTTTTGTGCTCGACGATATAAGGCGCATCAGAATCAAAAACGAATTTTTGTAACCCCTTGGCGATACGAGCCATGGTTTTCTCTACCAATGGCTTTTTACGATTGAATATGGATTTTACAGGGATAGTCCAATCAATCACGTCGGCAGCAACCTTTTGTGGGGCTAATTGATTATTGATTGCTGGATCACCGTGACTGACTTCTGGCCATTCAATCGGTTGTCCGTCATTTCTCATGACCATAAACAAACGCTTTCTAATCGTTGGTACGCCGTAGTCACTTGCCACTAGTTCACGGAAATCAACATCGTACTGGAGCCCTTTGAACAGTTTGAGCTTCTGCTTAATGTCGTATTGAATCCCACAAGCAAGTACGCATTCTTTCCACGACGGGTCACGAGGGGATAACCCTACCGTCAGCGCTTTGGTGAAATCTCTGAATGTCTCTCCCTTACGATCAGGATCTGGTCGCCAGTCGCCGTGCTCATCTTGTAATAAGGGACCCCAAGTGCTGAATTCTTTAACGTTCTCAAGAAAATTAACGCGAATTGGGACCCGTAGCGCCCACTTGATGACAACCCAAGCTAACCCACGTATTGCTTGCTTGACGGGCGTACCTCCTTTCGCAATCGAGAAATGGGTGCAATCGGGTGACCACCAAGCCAATCCGATAGAATCACCTCCACTGCGAAGTAAGGCTTCTTCAGGGTCAACATCCCAGATGTTTTCACAGTAATGCTGCGCGTTGGGATGGTTCATTTTGTGCATGTTGATCGCGTCCAAATTGTGATTAATCGCGATGTCGACTGAGCACTCTAACGCTTGTTCGATACCGGTACTGGCACCTCCGCCTCCCGCAAATGAATCAAGTACCACTTCTCCCTTTAATAACCCAAAGGCTTTACCCATACTTTTTGTTATCTGGTTGTTGTTCATTAGGGTTCCCATGGTTGACCTCCTAGTTGGACATTATTATTCGGCTGATATTGAGCACAGTCAGCTGCTGAATGAATAATTTAGCTCGCCATAGTGAGCTATCCCCCCATTTCTTTGTTCGCTGGGGATTGGATAATGGCTTGTGCGATTTTAGGGGGGAGGTGAGGGTCATAGTTCAGTATCTGCACTACTCAGTGTGGTGTACTCATTCTTAAAGCCGTACTGTCAACTGGCTATGGCCGTAGGCGGTTTTGCGGGAGGCAAGAGGTAGGGGTCACATTGCAAATCCTGAACGCAGCCCTGAGTTCTAATCGATCGTGAAAAAGCGATATTTATAGTGGGAACGCATGTGCGGGTAGTGCGACTCCACTATAAATAAATCAATCGCTGTGCTCACAACGCCGTATGTCAAAATACTTCAACACTGCCACTCTTTACTAGACGATGAACGTCAGTTCGGTTTCAGTGATTTTCACTTTAAGATTCTTCCAAGAGTTGTCAGCTAAGGTCTTCTCAATCGTGCCTAAAGGGAGGTGTTCGCCAAAATCGTCGCCACCTGCGATGTCCCTTGAATTATCCCACCACTCATCATCATCCAACTTAGGATCACACCCGTTGGCATATTGAATGTTGTTCTCAAAGTCATTGTTTTTTTGACTGCCAACGGTTTGACCAATGTACAAGCCTTGGTCTTTGGCAAGGAAAAACTGGGTTTTATTGTGCTTCTTACAGAATTGGACAAGTTCTTCCACTTGCTGACGAGTAAAGATTGCGATTCCCATAATGAGTCCCTTTTTTTGTGGATGTCCTATCAAACTACGCGAGCAAATTGGGGGGAGCAAATCAGCACCAGGCGGAAACGGGGGGAGAAATGAACCGAGCAGAAATTATGTGGGGAAACAGTTGGCACCATAAATAGCCTTATTCATTCGTATTGCCATTAAATCAACTTCGTTAATTATCTCTCCCCCGTTTCATTCACTATCCATTGTCATGATTGCCCTGCCAGCCAGTTCGGGGGGAGTGGCATTCAGCTCTCCCTATGATGGGCCATACCTTATGTACCCACATCACTTGGAGATTGACGATGATTAACTCTATCCAAACCGATATCCAAAAGTTCGCTGAAACAAGCAGCATGGAACTCTATCTCTCACTGGCATTATCGACTAGCCATCTTACGAAAGATGACTCCGAACGCTTGAGCGTTTTGGTTCAACAACACAGTAACACCCACACACACGTTCTAGAGCGAGAGTATGGCTACTTTATTAAGCTGCAAGCCGCTGACCCCGATGACTCAATGAGCAGTGAAGGTCTAACCCTCAATACGATGGATGGTATGAGTGACACATTTAATCAAATCATGGCTTGGGCAACGTCCAACCACATCGGCTTAATTGAATTCGACCGAGACGCCAATCAAATCCCTTTGTTTGAGACTTTCGATTGGTAACTGCGGGTACGTTTAACCGCTTGTTCACTGCCAATTCGTTTCATTCCACATCCAGTATCACAACCAACACTAAGGTGATGACCATGACAGACACAATTCAAATGCAAGATATCGACGCGACTCCACAGACCCAAGATCTATTAACGCTCGGTGAGCTTAAGGAATTCATCGACCAGTCACTGGCGAACGGGAGTACAGAGGAATCCATTGTTTACAACACTGGCATTCAAGGTGTTTCAGTGAGGCTCAATGACGCTGGTGGTCTGTGTCTCGACGAATACGGGTATGAGCCCGAATAAAGCCGAGGTGATTTATGAGCATTATTTTGTTTAGCAGCATTAGTCATGGGGTCTTGCGTACCTCATTGTCGAAACAGAGCTACCGAAGTCGTGCAATTTACATGAGCATCGATGGCAAGCCACCTCGGTTTGTCATCAATCACAACGTGTCGTTGGACAACGGTCGTGTCATCCCTATCGATAACCTTGAAGCTGTGAAGCGAATGACTCAACAGTTAGTCGAGACACAAGGGAGGTTCTTCGCGATACATGGCCAGTTCGATGATCCGTTTGCACTGTTAGCGTATATGGATAAGTACCAACTTAGTTTCTCTGAAGATTCCAGACACCTCAAGGTGTCGGTGTCGAGTGAAGGGTTTACCGACATTCGTGGCAACTTAGAGCAGCAGTCTTGTGCATTCAGTTTTCGTTTTTATTGCGATGATGCGCTTGGAGAGTGGCTAGACATGGCGCTGTGCGTTGACCCAAATACGATGAAATATTGGGAGAGAACCGCATGAGTAAGGATCTGAAGAAGCAATTGAATAATGTCATTGAAAGTATGCGGTATCAATTTGGGACCCATTCATTTCTCGATATGTTCATCGACTATTGGTGTTTCTTACATACCGAGATGTACCCACCGAGCGAGACGGTTATTGAACAGTTGTCCGTCCCTGATATCCAGAAGGATTGTCAGCTGATGACGCACTTGATATGCAAGTTGGCCATAGAAGAAGGCGAGACGGATGTTCTTGGGGACTTGTTATCCAAATACTCCAGCTTGGCGCACACCAACGATTTTTTCCCAACACCAATCGCGCTGGCAAAGCTCTTAGCTGGCTTGAATCGCGCAGGTATGAATGAAGATAGTGGGGCAATATCGTTATATGAACCTTGTGTGGGTTCTGGGGCTGTCACCCTGTCGTTCATCGAAAATGAATACTTTGATCACCTCGACAAATCGAGCCCTTTGGACCACTTAACGGTGTGTGTCGAAGAGATATCTGAACTGTTATGCAAGGCATTTTTAATTCAATTGCTTTTGAAGTTACAGCATCTTGAGTATGTAGGGGGAAACCTGCGCTTCCGGCCAGCGTCGTCATTCAGCAGATCGATGTCATTTCAAGAAAACAAAGAAAGGTCTGTTTTAATATGGAATCACCGGAGGGTTAGAAAGAAACCATGTATATGACATGAAATCGGGTAGGGACAGGCAAAGAAAAAGCCCAAATATCGGTGAGATGTTTGGGCTTTTACGCGTTCAGTTAATGCAGCGTGACCAATTGGTTAGATTCCGTTGGCGCGTATTTCATTAACCAATTTTTATAAATGAAGTAAGAAGAAACGGTCGACACATATTCGTCATTCTTTGACGCCCATTCTTGATACGTTAAGTTTAAAGAAGCGGTTTTCTTTGCCGCACAATACTCTGCTTTCAAAAAGGATTTCAACGACTCAAAACTGAAATCGAGGATCTGATAATGTTCCAAAAACATAATGATGTTTTCATCAAATGTTTCAAATGGATTCGATGTGGTGTTTAACTCGTGCGTATGATGTAGTTGCATAATATTAACTTAGTATTCTTATCTTTAGTTAAACCAAACTTTCGAATGGCTATAAATGTTTAGGAAATGCGTAGACGTACACTCCTTTACTTTTGATATATCTACTGTTTGCAACGTTTGACGTAGTTAGTTTTTTCTTTTCTTAAAACCTTCGGTAAAACAAGGCTTTAAAACAACCACATTCGCTATAAAAATGTGAGTGCTCTTATTATTATTTTTGTTATCAAATTATAGCATTTTTTAGTTTTTGGACTTGTTGCTACTGTCGTACAGTGTCCGTCCATGTAAAACAGTATGCAGATGAGTGTGGTACAATATGTCAATTAACGGAAAGAATTTTAAGACTTAGTATAAAATTTTGAATAAAGGTAACAATATACTAAACCATTAAAGTTTCCGTTAACTCGAAACAAAACCATTCTATCAATTATTAACGCCTTGCTAAGTGGCAAATGATAATGCACTCAATTGCATTAATATCTGTTTACCAAGATCCCCTGAATTCTTCAACAAAATTTGGTATGTTTTGGATTGATTCTCATAATGGAGACTTTATTACATTTTCATTTGGAATCTTCATTCAAGTAAATTGTGCAACGGTGAAATCTAATGAGTCATGTTTCATGGCTTTTTGACTTGAACGGGTTTCTATTTTACCCCCCGTTTACCCACTGAACCCTTTTGAACTATCGGACGATTCAACTATCGGGGGGATACGAAGAAACGGACTTACATAATACTCCCATCCCCACAATGAGAGAGATGATTATGGAACGTTTAAATGTTATGGATTCAGTTGTAGCATCATTAAAAGACGGTGAGGCAACGTTCATTATGACGGCAAGCCCAAAGGGTGAAGAGTATGTGTACTCCGTTGGCGTGTCGGTCAGTACAGATAACGCATTCGAGATCGCCATTACCGGCTTAAGTCCAGAACAAATGCACTTCTTCGGAAACCATTTTGCTCAACACATCAAAGAACGCGTGATTGAGTTAGATGAACCTATCACTTATGTTGAAGAGGTATTCAATGTGCCGGTTGCATTGGTTAAAGTATCTCAAGAGCATATGCATGATGGTACGTTCACCGTTGCTGAAACCACGCTGGACATGACCGACAAGCAAATTCCGATGTTTCAACTGGTTTTACCCGACCCAAATGGCCGCTTTCCGTGGCAAGAGCACGTCGACTCAAAATGGAAAAAGTATCAAAGCATCTTCTTTGATGTGCAACAGATCGAAAACTTATACAACTAGATAGAAGAACATCCATTTCTCCATATTACGACTGTTATTTGACCAAGGATGGACAATTTCAACCCATGAATAGCTATGTATTTCCATGCAGTAAACGGGCGGGATCTTACTTTATTCAGATCCCGACTGTTTGGTCTGAAAAGGCCACTGACAGTGAGTATTTCTCTACCTCTCGTTATCAATCCCCTAAAGCCAGTGCAGAAACATACGTTAAAGCGCAACTCGCGTATATTTATGGCGACATGCGAGCTGCATTAATTCTCGCGTACCCACGATGGGTAAAGAAGCTTAAGTATGGGTGCCAAGTGTCAGTGAGAGAAACACAACGAGTCAGTAGAGGAAAGCCAGACCCAGTATTCGACGTATCTTGGACTGAGTTTACATCTGATGAATTTGGAGTAAGGACGTCGAAGCGGAAGAGAACATCACGGTCTTATAATGTCGAGAATAAAGCAGAAGTTGCACACAACGTAACTTTATTTGTGGCCAGTCTTCGCGCAGAGACAACGGCCAGTGTCCTACACCACTCGGCTCTGAACTTTGAATACGACCTGAGTGAGTTAACGCGCTCTTAGATTAACGAAGATAGGGGATGGGTATTTACATGCGCTGACGATGAACAGTCTCATCAGCTCATGGTTATTGCTCATCTCGGTTATCGTCTACGCAAAAGAACCCTGCTCTTAACTGCGAACACGCTTCCAAGAAAGATTCTGTCTCTTGTCGACTGACATTGTAATCCAGTCTATGGAGTGCCTTGAAGTGGATCTCGCTAATCACATCACAATGCTTAAGAACCCAATCGGGTAACTTGTATTTAATCGAACGCTTCATCGTACTAATACCACCACCCTTTGCGCCGAGTTCTTTCATGCGACTTTCTAGGTATTTACCTTCTGCAACAATCGCAAGAATCCGATCATTGAGTGTGTCAATTGGGTACTCAGGCGGTGAGGCATTCGGCTGGTGGTTTGATGATTGGCACTGAGCGCTACATAAAAGCTCATCTTCTGCTTGGCCTTCTAAATAGCGCTGCAGCTCCACTTCAGGAGAAAAATCCACGATTTGCTTATGATGCTCAGTTAAGTCACCGCTAATGATCCCTCTTGACGCATAGAGGTGCGTCAATTTATCCGCTACCTTCTTGCAGCATTCAGCGTCAAATTTATTGGTTTCATGCTCAGAACATGACATTTTGTGGAAAATCGCATTTACTTCGTCGCGAACATCATTACCGTTAGGTGTAGGAAGCAGATGCGTCAAATTGAGTTCATCAGTGCTTGCTTTGTTGTCACGTCCCTGTTTTTTGTTACTCATAAGCCACCTAACTGCAATAAGATTGGAGTGATAATTTTCTAATAGTTTTGAATATAGTAATTAAGGGATCTGCTATTGGCAAATAGGCATCTTTAATAAACGTCTTACCGGATTATATGCACAATCCCGTGTAATGAAAGGGCTTGCAGCTATCTAACGAGTGAATGCTTTTGTTTATAGAGATATCAATGGCTTAAGCAATTGCTCTAGACAAGTTGATGATTTCATTGACTCAAATCATTCGTTGTTTTGAATCCGGTCACATTTATTGGCACAAGATCAATCTTTGTAGCATTTGCCATTGCGAATAAAAGAAACACAACATACATCACACCCTTCGATTACGTGCTTGTTGGTACTCCACGAACTGAAACGCATCCAGTATATGAAGATACTTCAGTTACCCTGCTCAAATATTACTCAACAATAACATTTTATGTTATCGCATAAAGGGGTAGGCTCCTTTGCCATCACTCCACCACCTGCGTGAATATTGTCTTTGAACGACATTGAAAGCACGCTCTTCGCAATCATGTCATCCATTTCACTTGATATTCAGGGAGAGTGACATCACAGAAGCAATCCTGATGTCACTTTCCCTGACAAGTGCCAGCTCTTAACCAGCATGACGTCTATTTCAATTCCAGCTCGGTATCTGCACGCAGCTTGATGGCGGTTTTAACCAGAACTTCTGCCCAAAAGTCCGAGCTCAGAATCTTCATCATGCTGAATTTAGCTTTGGTGTAGTTCTGTATGTCCGTGACTTGGTATTCATCTCTTAGTCCTTCACGGATCTCGAAATGCGTTTTCACTTCGTCTGCAAAGCCTATATCGACAGCTTCAGCCCCGGTCCAGATGTAACCGGTAAAGATGTCCGGGTTATCCGTCATCAATTTCTCGCCTCTACCTTCAATCAAGGCATCTTTAAATTCTTCGAACAGCGGCTGGAGGACATGCGTCTCAATGTGCTTTGTTGCTTCTGGGTTTTCAGGTAAAAATGGGTCCAAAAGCGCTTTGTTTCTACCCGCCGTGTACGTTCGTCTTTGAACTTGAACTTGTTCAATGAGTTTGTCGAACCCCCATGTATCCATTCGTACCCCGACACTGCCAATCAATGAATTTCTATGTGCATACACCTTGTCAGCGGAAGAGCTGATGTATAAACACGCAGAAGCACACATTTCTCCTATCGAAAAATAGACCGGCTTATTTGTCGTTTCTCTCATGGACATTAAGGTGCGATGTAAAATCTCTGCCTGCACGGGACTCCCACCAGGTGAATTGGCTTCGATTAAAATCGCGTGCGCGAGAGGGTCTTTCATTGCTTTCCTGATGCTTTCTGAAAGTATGGTGCCGTCAGCGGTAGGGCTGCCTCTTTCTACCGCTCCCTCCAGTTGTATGAGCGCTATGTGCGGAACCGGCATGTTGAAATAGTGACTTCGGTATATGGTTTGACCGACCGCGAACAACACACCAAAAACAATGAAACCAACCTTAATCCGATTTAGGTTGTGAATAGACCGGTATCGCTGCGTAAACTCTTTGAGGTTTTCTCTCAATGACTTTGGTTCTTGATTCTTCTTTTTAAATATCCGCATGTTATTGATTACCTATGTCTGTTTAAAAGCGTTGGAATTCACGCATGATCGTGGTGGTTAATAGGATGCATAAACCAATGAAAAATAGGGGTAAATATCGCCAGAATCCGCCATCAATGATGGGGACAACAAGGAAGACCCATAGTGAAAAGAGAATGATGAATATCATGCGAAAGGCCATTGCCGCTATTTTCACGTTGTGCTGTGTAAAGGCGTAGATTCGCTTACGATATTCGTAGTAAGAATCACTCATGAACGCGAAGATAAGCACCCCGCCTAAAAGAAGCCATTCCATGAGTACGTTCAGTCGAAGTATGCTGCGATACCACCACATCTTTGTGTTATCCACCAGCCGCTCTGATATGCCTGCAATATAGACCCCGGACCCATTTGTTTTTTCAGGTTTGATATAAAATCTATCAATGACATTGGAGATGCCCGTATCGACCATCGTCGTCTGGTATTGACCGTTTACACGGTCGAACACTATTTCTGATTGCTCTTCGGTCATTGTCGACTGAACAATGGACACCTCATCGATGACGTCGGCTCTAAATTGCTCCGCTGACATACCAAACCAGCAATACAACAAAGAAAAGAACCAGATCATAAACCCCAGTCTTACCCACGGGTTTAGTATCGAGACACCATCACCGAGTAGGGCTTTGTTACCTTCGTCGATAAAAGATTGGGTATCATGCGCCATGAGCAGCCTCCAATATCTTTTCAGGTTTGAGTAACAGGTCTAACAAATTCACCGAGCGAGGATCTTCGAAGGCGTAGGGTGCGATACCCATTGTATTGAGTTCAGGACGACCGAAGAGTTGAGGGAGCAGTAACAGGCTCAGTTGGCGACAATGTTTCTCGCTCTCTGAGGTTAGTTTTCTGTCAATGACTTCCATGCAACATACGCGGCTGGACGTAGCAAAGTCTGAAAATGAACAGCGAATCGGGTCCCAGATTAGGTCGCAGCCTGCCTTTGTGTCTTCTGATGTGACCATGACTTTGAACAGTTCTGAGGTTCGGTCAAACACTTTCAAAAAGATGTGCTTGAAGGCGACTTCCTTGCCGTGTGTTTCATAATGCTCATCCCATGTATCGGCCATCTCTCGCAATACCACGTCAAGTAAGAGTTCTTCTTCTCCTTCATTGAAAGAAGCTGGCACAACGTCACCGAATAACCTCACTACTCGCATTTGAACCTCACCAAGAGACGGCCAAATAAACGCTTGATAATTCAATCGCTCGCTCAACTCTTTATCGATCGTTCGATTCAGATAAACGCTGGCAGTAATTTTTTTGAATTTGGTCGATACTTTCATAATATTTCCTTAACGTGGCTCTACAGGCAGGCGGAGTAGGGTTTTATTTCCATTTGAGAAGCTGCATATAGCTTGCAAATTGGGTAAGGCCGATACCATGAACGGTGGAAATAAACTGCGCTCTTCTGATGACTCACGTACACCAGAACCTGAATTGAATGAAGAGACGGAATCTTGTGTTGAGGCGCTGTTTGAAATCATCTTTTGATGCTTTCTTAGATCGGCAGCCCCCATCTTTTCTGATACATATTCACGAGTTACTTTGCCTTCACATCGCATGGCGATGGTATTGGCACACAGCTCGGTTATCCTATCGGCGGTCGCTTGCGAGGTTTTTTCTACGATGTCGGGCATGGACTGGGTACTTAAGTACAGTTCGTATTTGGATTGACGACCGACGGCGAGTAAATTCAGGATTGGATCATTAAGCGCGTTATGGGCTTCATCAACCATAAAGCAAACCTCTGGCTCTTCTCCTGTACCAAAGTTATAACGTTCAGCTGACGATGCCGCTGCAGCTGCCGACACAAGCTTCGATAAGGTGCCTGAAATCACTGGGTCTGTTAAACCGTCTGTGGCGCAGTACAGCACTCCACCTGTGTTTGATAACTCGCGTAAATTGACGACGTTCGGTTGGTTGTCCGACAAATTATTTAAATCAGGGGACAACAAAGTATCTAGAGGCGCCGAACAAAGTTGTTCCAGAATTGCATTCAATGAGCCAGTTTTGGTGCTCACTTCAGATGACTTTTTATGGAAGGCGTCAATGATCCCTGAAAGTTGAGAGCAAGGTTTGTCTTTGGCCATGACATCGGAATAATACATGATCATATTTTCAAGCCAGTCTTGCGAGCCCATGGCCTTGATGCGACCGTTCATTTGGGCTTTCCAGTCCACACCTATTTCTTGACTGAAGTACGTTTCACACGTTTTCTCTACCAGACGAACTAGACCTTCACGCAGGTAGTAATGAAGGGTACGAAGTGTGAGTCGTTCACCGATGTATTCCGCTGCCTGAGTAATTTGGTTTACACGTTCCCAACAGAATTGTTTAAAGACTTCCCCAGAAGAGCCGCCCGTTGGAATACATTCAACGACACGGGTTGCCAGTTCCGATGTTCGGTTATAGTTGGCTAGGCAATCAACAACGACAGACTCTGATGGCCGTGCGGGGGCAAAATAGTAGAACTGGTCCCCTTTACCCTGACGAACCATCTCTGCTTTCAACCCATTTCGCATTTCCGGCGTATTTTTTGGGTCGATGATGATGAGCAAGCATTTTCGCTTTGACCACAGTTTGTTTAATGCGATTAACTTTAACAACGTTGTTTTGCCAGAGCCCGGAACGCCGTAGATGATTGTGTGTGCGCGGCCTACATCATAATGCACAGTCACAGCTTTCTCGTTGCCCAAGGCCATGAGGAATGGCTCCCCACCTAATGCTTCGTTCAGATCAGGGTTATAGGGGATAAACTTCCTTAAATATAAAGGCACTTTTTGGTCGCGGCGTGCAGAAGGGAGGGCGTTGATTTTATACATATTGATGGCGTGCTCAGGCCCCCAATTAAAGCCGGTCCCTAAGTACATGCGGTCTTTGTATTTTTCTGCCTTCTTTCGAGTGTCTTCCAAAGACTCTATATCCAGTTTGTTTGAACACAATCGAGCTTGCATCTTTAGAATTGGCCATGCTTCAGAAGATCGTTTTGCGGCCATGACAAAGCTGGTGGCCATACCTAGGCCTGTCAGCATCACCGTATCGGGAGCCGGTGTCTCAGTGAATAGGTTGTACAATGCTTGATATCCACCAGCGACACTGAAAAAAGCACCCGAAGCCAGCCATGCGCGAGCTTGTTGTATCTCAAACACTTCACGGAAGTAGTCTTGAATATCGTCATACAGGGGTTTTGTCTTTGACTTAAACATCAGAAGCGACTCCATTAGCAATTAAGTTCAATTCTTTGGCGAGGTTTGAATCTAAAATTAACTTCTCTTGCTCGCTGTTAATGGTGAGCTTTCCTGCAAAGAAATCGAGGTTATCCATACGCTCCGGCCTACCATAGTCATTGAAATTTTTAATTTGATCTAAGAACAGCTTTTCGCCCACACCGAACAGCTCTGCGAAGGCTTTGACGCAACTGCTGTCCAACTTGATGTGCTCTGTCGCGTCAATGCCCAATACTTTCCCTGGCTCTATGTCATCTCCGAAGCGGTCAAAAAAGGCCATTGTATTCATTTCCATGTTGGTCATCTCTACAAGACAAAGAACCCACGTTTTGTGCGCGTAGATCGCATTTCTTGAGCTGTAGCTGACAATGGAATCACCATCGGTCCTACCATTGGATAGCGCCCATGCCATCACATAACACAAGGTTCTTAGGTCTTTATCAGACACATTTTTTAAAGCGGAAGCTCTTTGCGGTGCTTTCTGTGTTTGGGACTTACGCCCTTTAGCTGCGGTGGCTAGAGGTTTGGAAGACGGTGCCTGAACCGGTTTGTCGTCAGCTGCGTTGATGTTCATGCCATCCCATACACTAGGTGCCGCATTGTTTTCTTCCACCGACTGATTTGTTTCATTTTCGAACACGATTGTTGGCCCCCTTGTCTTTGACGGTGAGTTTGCCTTTGTGGTGTTCGTCTTAGTCGCTGCTTTTTTCGTTGCTGGCTTTTTCGTTGCTTGTGGTTTGGGTGCTGGTTTCTGCGCAGGTACGTTGTTTTGAGCAGGTGTCGCTGTTGCTGGCTTCCCATCGTTGCTCGTGTTGGCCGGTGCTGGTGCATTGATCTGCTGCGGGGTCGTTGTCGGTGATTGATTTTCAGCAGCTTGCATGAGTTCTTCAGGTGGTTTTGGTAGCCCCGGCAAATTCAACGAACGAGCCTTATTACGATTCAATTGGGAGCCTTGCTCTGGGTCCAAGTTATAAAGGGTCTGAAATGGGTTATCTTTTGGCTCGGTATAATCCAAGCTGCCTTTGGCGTCGATTGTTAAGCGTTCGCCCATGCTAGAAAATTCGATGTAACAGTCTTTAAGGTTAGGTGGGCGTAATTCACCTTCGAAGACCAAATCTGGATAACTGATACGAACGATATCAACTTGTCGCATCTTCCCTTGCTTCGCTGTAAATGTGAGCCTCACAAAGTCTGACTCTTCGTGCATCGGCTCCACAATACCTAGCTCTTCCATCTCCTGAATCACGATACCAATGTTGGATTCAATTCTGGCTAGGTGACCCGAGTTGCTAGAATTGGCGTTCATGTGGCTGATGATGTCTTGCACGCCATTTCGGTAATCGAGATATACCTCCCCATCAATGACATACATGCGAGCACCGATTTCATTGACTTTGTTCCAACGGTTTTTTCGTAAATCACGGATGGCCGAGATAATGCCGTGACTCTTACCGGCTTTACGCTGTCCGATGAGTTTGTGGAATTGGGTTCTACGATCTCGTTCGGCACTGAGCGCATCGGCACGGCGCAATGGTTTCTCGATATACCCTTCCTTACGGGCATAATTCTGCAGCGCGTCAATGATTGGTCCTGAAAGGTTATCGTTAGATTGATATAACCAGCGCTTTGCTGTGTCACTCAGAACTCTGTCTAATAACAGCACTGACAGCTTCTCATGGTAATGATTAGCACGGCGTGGATTCCAGCTAACGGTGTAGCGGTCAATACCGTATCTTTCACTGAATTCGTAAATGGTTTCAATTTGTGGGTTCCAGGTAGTATCCAGCTCTTTCCCCGAAACCCTCATGTCAGAAATGACTTTCCCTGCATCATGCAACAAACCTGTTAACCATGCGGCAAAGCGCCATCGCGGTTCTCGTAGCATCTCCTCATCTTGGAATCCGATAGCCAAAGGCCGAGAGCCCTTCGACATTCTTAAGGTCATTAAGGCAACATCTAATGAATGACGAAGTAGGCCGCCAACTTCATTGTGATGATGGTACTCACTAGCAGGCAGTAGGTGGAAAAATGAAATCACAGAACGGATCGCGTGCATGTACGTGTTCATAAAGCATGGAGTCAGGTTTTTATCTGTACCTTCGAGCATGCCTACGGCAAGGAAGGTTTCCTTAATAATGCCTCTATAAGCGAATAAAATGTCCCCCTCCGTTAAGACAGGGACACCATCTGGCGTCGGCGGGTATTTGATCATGCTTGCGACTTCTTTCTGCAAGCGTGTGATCTCCTGCTGCTGCTTCAAAATAGTTTCACTGGCGAACTCCTCATGCAACTCACCAGTTTTCAAGCGCAATTTCTCTTTTACGATAATTGCACTTTGAGTTAATTTTGATCTGACGCCATCAAACATTCGCATTAAGCTGATTCCTGTAGTGACTCATCGGATTTTTGAGTTATTACGGTTTGAATTTCTTCCGCACTCAGTGGGTCTTCGTCTTCGCCTAATATCTCAGCGCCACCAGCATGAATATCCACCGGTTCTGCTTCTTGCTCAGTTTCAGCTTCATTCAATGGAGCCGACACGTTATCTGGCTGCTCATCGGTGACCTCTTCAACCACCTCTACTGGTTTCAACTTTTGATTGATTTGTTGATTAACGCGTTGGTGTGTTGTGCCGCGACCAGTGTCTAGCGAGCGAAGTTGGTTGGTAATACGGAACACGTCGTTAGAGAAGCGCGACATCGTAGAAGCGAGTTTGATTTTCGCGTACTTGTAACGTTTTTCGTCGACATCGCCTACCATCCAAAGTACTTCCATGACCGCCATCGAGTTGTCGAACTTTCGAATGACCTGCAACACACGTTGGAAGACAGGGTGGGTCACATCGATGACGACTTTGTGGTTATCTGGTACTTCGATTTCAGGAAAAGGTACATTGCGATTTTGTTTGCGGTATTTACGCTTCACTGCATCAGCCTGTCTTGCAAACTCACCTTGACCTTCTTCCAAATGTTCAAAGTTGGTTTCAAAGATAGACACTACCGCATCACGGTTTTCATCGTTGTCTTCGGTGGACTCGTACAGCGTCGCAATTCGTTGTGTTGCGCCAACCAATTGACCGCCTTTTTGACCTAAGTAGCGGTACATTGTCTCGCTTCGACACACGATTGAAACGGGGATGTGGCGTCGCATTTGCTTAAATTCAGCCATGGTGATTCTCCTTAGAGATTGATGAGTTCTGGGTAATGGTCAGCGATGACCTTTTCTAGCTCGCCTATTTTTCGGTTGTATTCCCTGCTTAGTGGGAGCCCTCTATCTGCAATGAAAATGCTGAGTAATACGCGTCGTTCCTCTCGAAGCGTTTTATAGCGCTCCCTTAATCCGAGGTAACGTCGTGTGGGTGGACTGATGATTTTCTTAAATGCTAGGAACAGCTTTAATTCCCAATCCCTCATGTATTTTTTACATTGTGATTTGGAAAAAGGGTGGGTCAGCACTTTGTAGGGAATCTTGTTCTCTGACTTGTTCTCGTACTTCGTCGCGAACTTAGGAATTTCATAGTATTTCTCTGAATTCGGAATCTTCTTATCGGGATCAAAGTGATACGCCTTCTTTTTTGTTGTTTTGTTTAAGCGGCTCATGTCACGCATTCGAAGTTCAAAACACATCACCATCTCCCAACCGTCTCTGTCTTTGGTGTAATACTTAGTCCCAATCAGTACATGGCCTGTATTGGCGAACGTGCTTCTACGGTTGTAAGAATTGTCTTTGATAATTACATGGTTCTGTTCGAGCTGAGGTTTTCGGTAATACTTGTCAGCCAAGTCTTCCATTTCGGCTATAAGTTCACCGGCTTCGGCATAGACCGCCTTCAGTTCCATTGCATTACGTTTTAGGTTCTTGGTGATCAAACCCAATTTTAAATCTGCATGGATATCGTCTTTTTTAACCTGAACATCAGCCTCAATGTCCTCAGTAAGAACATCAAGTTCGTCTGTTTGAACGTCAAGGACATCCGCCTGTTCATGCATAAACCCTGTCTCCTTCCCAAATGGGGTATTGGTTGATACTGCATGAAATAAATCGACGTTTTTTCAAATAAGGGACGAATTTTCGCTAATAGATTTCAGAATTGCTTTCCGAATAGGGCAGGTCTGCGGGTGTTTACGTTGGTATGAACAATGGTTCAATCATGAAAGTCGTATCCACGAATTTGAATTTGTTCAGCCTAACACTTTGTCTCGCTATGACAGGGAAGGGGTACTAGACATGACCAGCGTTCGTGGAATTCAGCTGGTGACCAACGATTCGAGCTCGTGCAGTCGCTCAACTCAATTTCTCTGAATGACATTGGAACTAATGACTTTCCACCAGCTCCTCGGCTGGGAACCGGCGGATGACCAGCACCCAAGAATTTCTTCCGGCGCAGATGTCGATTCCCATGTCTTGCACTGACACGGGATGATGTGTCCCGGCACCAGCGCCGGTTTATCACCCGAGAACCTGCTGGTCACGAGTATCACCTGGGCCTCGCTGGTATGAAAATTATCAAACTCAATGTCATTGCCTGACACTGAATGCAATAAACCTGGCACCAGCTCCTCGGCTGGCCAGCGCCCTGGTGTTCGCTCCGGCGTAGATTTCTATTCCCACATCTTTGAATGACATTTCAGTTGCGAGCCAGCCACCAGCGCTCAGTTTTCTGCTGGTCATCAGGACCTCGACGTTATCTACCTCTTGGACAGGCACTGGGAGATGAACATTTCTGGGCCGAATGTACTCTTAGGCTTTTTAATCAGGCAATGACTAGCAATGGTGTCCGTGGCTTAAGAATTGTCAGTATGTATTCAGTAAGCTCAAATAGAAATTAATGGTCGGTAAGTAAACTTCCATCTTAAGCACAACCCCAACATTTTAGCCTGACTGTCGGTATTCTGATCAGGCAAGAGCGTCGGTTTTTCACCCGAGAACCTGCTGGTCACAAGTATCTCCGGGGTTCGCTGATAAAAAAAACTGAAACTCAATGTCATTGCTCGACACTGAATGCAGTAAACCCGGCACCAGCTCCTCGGCTGGGAACCGGCGGATGACTAGCACCCAGGCGCTCGCTCCGGTGTAAGTATCATTCCCTATGTCTCGCACTGACACGGGATGATGTGACGCGGCACCAGCGCCGGTCTTTCACCCGAGTGCCTGCTGGTCACCAGGCGACGCTGGTATCAGATATCTAAGTTCAAAGTCTGTGACTGACACTGAATGTTATGACCAGACACCAGCTCCTCGGCTGGGACCCCGGCGGCTGGCCAGAACCCCTTGTAGTCGTTCCCGCACAGATATCAATTCCCATGTCTCGCACTGGCACTGGGAGATGAACACTCATAGGCTTTGGTGAACGAACGGACCTTTTGCTCGGGCAGTGCGGCGCCAATTAGCTTAGGGCCTAAAACAGTCGGGCTATTCAAACTAATCAAAATCAACACGAATGACTTAAAGCTCGACCAAATCTCAAGCCTATTGAATCAACTTGGTACGACGGATTGTTAATACCAAGCTCAATATCTCTGACCGACACGGGATGTTATGACCCGGCACCGGCTCCTCGGCTGGGAACCGGGCGATGGGACTCGGCGGATGACCAGTACCCAGGCGCTCGCTCTGGCGTAGGTAACGATTCCCATGTCTTGCACTGACACGGGATGATGTGACCCGGCACCAGCTCCTCGGCTGGGAACCGGCCGATGACTAGTACCCAGGCGCTCGCTCCGGCGTAAGTATCATTTCCCCATGTCTCGCACTGACACGGGATGTTATGACGCAGCACCAGCGTCGGTTTATCTCCCGATTACCTGCTGGAGATGAATGCACGGACCGGGGCTCGCTGGTAACTAATATCCAAGTTCAATATCTCTGACCGACACTGGACGTTATGACCTGCCACCAGCTCCCTGCCTTGGAACCGGCCGATGACTAGTACCCAGGCGCTCGCTCTGGCGTGGGAATTAATCCCGCATGTCTCGCACTGACACGGGATGGCATGACGCGGCACCAGCGCCGGTCTTTTAACCGAGAATCCGCTGGTCATCGTGAGTTGAGAATCCGTCAAAGACAATTGGCTTGAACACCATTTTCTAGATTGTTTAGTAATTAATTCATATTCATTGTCACCCCGAGAAATTGAACCGTCTCGGGCAACGACTCAATCTTGGGTAGTACCGTTCGGCTTGAGATGATTTTTGGATATTTATATTTATTTTTTTGTTTTTAAGAAGGGCTGTACCGCTCAGGATTCCATTTCAATGTCTTGGTTAGACTCTTTACGGTTAGCCAGTGGTCATTGATTCACTCTCGGGCAGGGTCGAATCATATTCATGGGATGTCACGGTCGATGA
>NZ_JBFRJZ010000009.1:0-183654 GCF_041469125.1 Vibrio sp. 10N.286.51.E5
CAGCAAAGATCAACACGCCCAAGAAACTCTTCGCCTTCTTTGTCGAGATGGGAATCAGGCTCATCAAGCACGAGTAGCTTAGGTGAGAAAACCAATGCTCTTGCGATGGCAAGTTTCTGGGCTTGTCCACCAGATAACTGATGACCAAAAGAACCGATAATCGTTTCATATCCATTCGGTAAGGCGACAACAGCATCATGCACACCGGCTTGAATAGCGGATCTGACGATTTGGCTATCCGTAACGTTGGAATCAAATCGGGCGATATTTTGTTTGACAGTGCCATGTAAAAAGTCGATGTGCTGAGGAACATAACCGACGGTGTGTTTGAACTGATTCAGATTCCACAACTCAACATTGAGTCCATCGATAGAAATGCCACCTTTTGAGGGCGATATGCCGTTAGTGATCATTTTGCAGATGGAAGACTTACCTGACCCGCTAGGGCCTATCAATGCGACTCGATTTCCTGATTCCAGTCTTAGCTTCAAACCATTAAGAGTCGGCTTGTTAAGTTTTTCAGACGCGAACCATGTGACGTTGTCGATGACCAGATCACCTTTAATTGTTTCCAACTCGGTTCGCTCGGTATGTTTAGTATGAGAAGCAAATTCCTTAGCTAAGCGTTTGTTTGCATCCAAACCAGTTTTCCATGCTTGAATACCACTAGAGAGCATCTCAATTGGCTGGAGTGCTCTCGCCATTAGGATTGAACCCGCAATCATTCCACCAGCAGACATGGCATTTTGAATGACTAGACTTGCTCCGACAGCCATGATGATGAGTTGAAGGACCATACGTATGTAACGAGAAAATGCACTCAGTGAACAGGTGGCTTGATCTAAATGGCTTCGAGACCAGCTCTTCTCCGCCAATATTTCTTGGTAGGTCTGACTTAAACCTTGTTGTTGATGTTGGCTAAAGATCGTGGCGTGTTTTTGAAAGCACTCGTCGTTTTTTCTTTGTGTTGCGAGCTGGCTTAAGTAAGTGGTTTTAAAGTGCTTAGATTTAACCCAATGAGAAAGCAATGTTGTCATGAGAATAAAAACAACGGCACCCACACCGACTAATCCTATATATGGATGAATCGCAAACATAATAATAAGAAACAGGGGAGTGAACGGCAGATCAAACATGACAAAGTAGGCTGGAGAAGAGAGTAGGCTCTTTACCTCACTTATATCGTTGAACAGATGTTTTTCTTTTGATTTCGATGAGAAGGAGGTTTGTTCAAATAGCTGCTGAGACGCGATAAATTCAAATTTGATCGCTTTCTTTTGTGCATACTTGGCTCTAGACGCGTCAAGGAACGCTTGGGCTGTAAGTAGGAACACAGCAATGAAAGCCAAGAATAGAAGCGTATCTAAACTTTGACTTGAGAGGACTCGATCAAACACTTGAAGGCTGAATAAGGGAACGACTAACATCAATACGCTGATCGCTCCGCTGACCACCATCATCGGAAGTAAACTACGCAGATTAATTGGATTTATACCGGCCCAAGGCTTTGCGTCCATACAAAACTCTCTCCATTGGTTGTCCAAATAGTATAGATGGGCAGTGGCGAGAATGTGAACTATCTCAAGCTTTTTGAGTGGATTTGAGCTACGTAAAAAAAATGCACAAGCTAAACAAAAGCTTGTGCATTTTTGATTTGAAATTTAATTTGGATTTTATTTAAACGTTGACCAAATCGGAGCGTGATCTGACGGTTTTTCAATGCCGCGTAGCTCGTAATCGATGCCAGCTTCAGTACACTTATCAGCAAGCTTTTGAGTCGCAAGGACTACATCAATACGCAGGCCACGGTTGTCCACGAAACCTTTTGAACGATAATCAAACCACGAGTATTGGTCATTCACTTCAGGGTGAAGCAAACGGAAGCTGTCTACAAAGCCCCAGTTCATCAATGTTTTCAACCATTCGCGCTCTTCTGGCTGGAAAGAGCATTTACCTGTTTTCAACCAACGTTTTGCATTAGGTTCACCAATGCCGATGTCTGCGTCGATAGGGCTGATATTAATGTCGCCCATTACGATCACTTGCTCATCTTTGTTGTGATAGTCGTTTAGGTAAGTCATTAAGTCTTTGTAGAACTGGCGTTTGTACGGGTATTTTGTTTCATGCTTGATGTTATCCCCTTGAGGGAAGTAACCATTTAGCACGGTAACCTTTTCACCATTTTCATCTTCAAACGTCGCCATGATCATGCGTTTTTGATGATCTTCATTATCTGTTGGGAAACCCTTCTGCACAGAGATAGGCTCTTGCTTGCACAACATTGCCACACCGTAGTGGGCTTTTTGACCGTGGAAGTAAACCTTGTAGCCCATTGCTTCAACATCAGCAATTGGGAAGGCTTCATCGTGCACTTTTATCTCTTGCAGACCAATCACGTCGGGTTGGTGTTTGTCGATAATAGCTTGCAGTTGGTGAAGGCGGGCTCTAAGACCGTTGATGTTGAAGCTAATTACTTTCATTTGTTTTTATACCTCTCGTAAACCTTTGTCACTGGTTGTTTTTAAAGGTTTTTGATTTGGTGGATTTCATGGTTCAACGTATTTAACCATGCTTAATAATTTCTGTCGCCACTTTGTAGAGACAAAATGGCGACATTAAATGATGTGAATACTGACAGTTACGGAGAATCTATTGAGTATTTAGTAAATCTAAAAAGAAAGCGTATTCAAGTGCGTCTTCTTTTAGTCGTTTAAATCGACCAGAAGCCCCGCCGTGACCGGCTTCCATATCGGTTTTGAACAACAACACATTATTGTCTGTTTTCATTTCACGCAGTTTCGCCACCCACTTCATTGGTTCAAAGTACTGTACTTGTGAGTCATGCAGGCCTGTCGTTACCAACATGTTCGGGTAGTTTTGTACCTTAATGTTGTCGTACGGTGAGTACCCCAGCATGTAATCGTAGTAGGCTTTATCGTTCGGGTTACCCCATTCGTCATACTCATTGGTGGTTAGAGGGATCGATTCATCGAGCATGGTTGTCACAATGTCTACAAACGGAACATGTGCACCAATACCACGGTACAGTTCTGGTGCTTGGTTGATGATTGCTCCCATCAATAGACCGCCAGCAGACCCCCCAACGGCGAACACTTTATCTTTCGCGCCGTAGCCTTCTTCAACAAGCTCTTTGGTTACATCAATAAAGTCGTTGAACGTGTTTTGTTTGGTCAGTTTTTTGCCATCTTCATACCAAGGGCGACCAAGCATTTCTGAACCGCGGACATGTGCGATGGCATAAACAAAACCTCTATCCAGTAGGCTTAGGCGAGTTGAGCTGAAGGTAGGTTCAATCGTAGAGCCGTAAGACCCATAGCCGTATTGGTAGATTGGGTTAGTGCCGTCTTTCTTAAATAAGTCTTTACGATAAACCAAAGAGACAGGAACTTGCTTACCATCGCGAGCCATAATCATGATTCGCTCTGATTGGTAGTTATCCGCTTCGAAATCACCTAATACGGGTGTTTGCTTCATGAGTTCGGATTCACCTGTACTTAGGTCGAAATCATAGTAAGTACCTGGCGTGGTTAAGCTGCTGTAATAGATACGAACTTTTGCGTTATCTAATTCATAGTTACTCGTTAGGTAAGCGGCAAATGCGGTGTCGTTAAATTCAAGTGGAAACTCGTGGCCTGTTGAGAGTTGGCGAACTTTCACTGTAGACAAGCCATCCGCGCGTTGCTCGTAGACAAGATGGTCATCAAACAACTCGAAATCTACAAGCTGAGTATTATCGTCTGCTGGGATGACATCGACCCATTTTGAGCGATCATGCATCTCTTCAGCTGTGACTTTCATTAAACGGAAATTGACCGCTTGGTAGTTGGTGTAGATGTAATACCAATCACCTAGCTTAGCGATGCTGTACTCTATGCCGGTCTCTTTTGGGTAGAAAGCCTCAGCTGTAGCCTTTGGGTTGTTGGCATCGATGACTGAGACACCGCTGGTTTCTGTGCTCGAATGCCAAATGTAGACCTGTTCACCATCTTTGCTTTTACTCAAAGAGGTGTAGTAAGCACTATCGGTCTCTTCGTAGATTAACTGATCGCTTGCTTGAGCGCTGCCTAAAACGTGGCGGTAAACTTGATAACCTAGCAATGTTTGTGGATCTTTTTTGATGTAGTAGAAGGCTTGGTTGTCGTTTTGCCACGCGATAGCACTTGAAGCGCCTTCAATTTCATCTTTTAGGTATTCACCTGTTGTGAGGTCTTTGATCTTGATGGTGTAAATTCGTCGGCTCAGCGTATCTTCGCCATAGGCCAACAAGTTTTCGTCTGGGCTGATCGTTAAGCCACCAATACTGAAGAATTCATGCTCTTTTGCTAGCTCGTTAACATCTAAGATGACTTGCTTGTCTGTGCCTAAAAAGTTTTTTTCACGCAGGTGAACTGGGTATTCGTTGTCGCCTGTGACCTTATTCGAGTAGTAGTAACTGCCTTTGCGAACCGGTACCGAATTGTCGTCTTTTGCGATTCGGCCTTTGATCTCTTGAAATAATTGTTTTTGTGCTGCTTCTGTATGTTTTAACACTGTATCTGCGTACTGATTCTCTTGCTCAAGCTGTTGCAAAATCTCTAGATCTTGGCGTGCATCATCGCGCATCCAGTAGTAATCATCGATTCGGGAGTCACCATGAATCGTCATTGCGTGAGGGACTTTCTTAGCAACGGGTGCTTGGGTTTGCTGAGCGACGAGCTGTGATTGAGAGTAGTGGTTCATGGTTGATATTCCTTGATTGCTGCATCCGGCGACAAGCGCTATTGATACGACTAATGTGGTTAAAGCGATACGCATCTATATATCCCTAGTGTGCACCTTACTCTTTTTGATGCCAGCATCCTTTGTTGGTTGGGTATCTTCCAGTGATATTATTTATAATTGGATTCTGGATATGCACCTTCATCGTAAGTGTCTGTTATTGTTTTCAAAAAATCAAAGTAATGTTAAATGAAATTACTGATACGTGAGAGTGGAAGGAATAAATGTGCAACAAAAAGGGACACACTTTTCAGTACGTCCCTTTCCTTTGTTTGGGCAGGATTCGAGCTTTACGTTAAATAGCCAATGGCATTTCATTTGAGTGGTCAGGTTTACGATTAACCCAACGTAAACCAAGCATAGCGATGAATGACATTGCAATCATCAAGCAACCGAGTGGCAGTTGGTCTTGAGCTGGGAAGAACGATGCCAATAGTGTTGCGATGCCAGCACCTAGATTTTGCATACCACCTAAAATCGCACCTCCAGTACCAGCGTGGTACGGGAATGGCGAAAGTGCCCCTGTTGTTGCTGCTGGGAATAATATGCCAGCGCCCAAGAAGTAAATTGTGGCACCGCCAATCAAAGTTAATGCTGTTGTTTGACCAAACAGACCCGGTATCAATACCACTGTTGAGCCTACCAATATCGCAACCAGACCAACATTCAATGCACGGCGCTCAGAGCGACGTTGTGCGATGTAACTAGATAAGCCTGCACCGACTAAGTAACCTGGAATAGGCAAGACAAACAGCAAGCTTACTGTGGTTGCCGGTAAGCCAAGTACGCCACCAAGCAACACACCTGCCGCTGCTTCAAATACGGCTACACCAGCAAAGGTTGCGACTAATACCAATAAGAAACCTTGGAAACGTTTATCAGACAGAACGAACTTGTAGCTGTTGGCAACCGATTCATGCTTGCGTCGTTCTTTCGGCAGTGTTTCCATCATGCTCGTCATCATAGTGATCACAACAGCAATACCAAACAGCGCAAGGAATAAGTAGCTAGAACGCCAGCCGAAAACTTCTGTTAGGTAACCACCCAGTACAGGAGCCATCAATGGTGAGAAAATCACACACATGCTAATCAAGCTGTTTGCACGGTGCAGCTCTGCGCCTTCAAAACAGTCGCGAGTCAATGTACGAGACATCGCACCACCACAACCGATGCCCAAACCTTGGATAAAGCTGCCCGCTAAGAACCATTCATATTCGTGAGCGAACAATGCTACCAAAGTACCGATGATGTAGATGATCAAACCAATCACGATGATCGGTTTACGACCTAGGCGATCTGAAAGTGGGCCGTAAACAAATTGCGACAGACCATAAGGGATCAAGTAACACGCCATCACTGCCTGCAGTGAAGATGCCGAAACTAAGAACTCACCTGCCATATGACCGATAGAAGGCACGTACATCGTTTGAGTCATTTGACCTACGGCAGTCAGAATAGCGATTAAAAAGGTAAGTTTCGCTAATGGAAACGAGGCGGACATTTGCGTATCTCTCCAAAAATTAAGACGTAAAAAGCCTTAGCGCTCCATTAAAGGAGAGCCAAATGAATAAAGTGTTCAGGGAATCTAGGCGTGAGATATTAGAGCTTGATTGCGGGCTTAGCAATCAAAAAGTGTGAAGTTGATCAAGATAAAAATCTATAACTTGGATTATAAAAACTAATCCGAAGTTACTGCATTTTAAAGAGGGAGAGGGTGGAGTGGGCTTCCTTTAAATATCGATGTTCTGGCTATGTCCAAAGCGCTAAAACCTAAGCAACACAGCTAATGATTATATGAGTACATTATTTGAAATCACAGAAAAAAGGAAGAAAACACGCTCTATTAACATTTGTATAAACTTTCATTTTATATGTAAGCAATTTGTGCTGTAATTATCCGCTAAGCTATTCGTCTAACTCATTTACATTGTGTACAGCAATTCGTTGTCGATGTGATAGTTATGGTTATGGAAGTCTTTTGGCTTAAATAAGGATATTAAATGCGCTCTCTATCGGTACAGTGGAAAATAACCCTCTTAGCAGGTTGTTGTTTAATCATTACGTCACTGTCTCTTATTGGTTTCTCGATCTACAACGCGACGAGCAATCAACAAGTCATCAAATCTCAAAGTTCAGAATCAGTTATCAATAAAACTCAGCAGTTGCTGGCGTCTGTTTCTCAGCTAAACGCTCAAGAAACTCAACGTTATGTAGACGAAGCTATTTACCGCGCAGAGATGCTTGCGGCCAGTGCTCAGTTTCTAAAAAACAATGCAGACGAAAACTTTACACCAAGTGAAGAGCTTCGTACCGCCTTGGATGAAATGGTTCGTCGCTCGGTTTTAAACTTCGACTCTATTCAAGGAGCGTATCTAGTTTTCAAGCCTGACTTGCTCGATAGTGAAGATGCGAATTATGTCGATGCTGATTATGTTGGTTCTAACGAAAAAGGTCGTTTTGCTCCTTACTGGAAGGTGGCAGATAACGGTGAAAATGTTCTAGCGAACGTTCTTTCAGAATCTATCTTGAATGATGACAGCAATAGCGAACGTTTTTACTGTCCTTTGTCTTCAGGGCAAACGTGTATTAGTACGCCGAGAGTCGTGAACAGCGGTGGTGTAGCACTACTTACGTCCTCTATTTCAGTCCCTATTTTGGTTGACGACGTTGCTATTGGTTTTCTTGGTATTGATCTAAGACTTGATGGTTTAACCAGTGTGATTACTCAATCTGACCAGAGCTTGTTTAACGGTGCGGGTAAAGCTTACGTGGTTAGTCTAGATGGTTCGGTCATCGCTTCTGATGATTCAAGCATTGCAGTCGGTTCAACTTTCCAAAGTGGCAATACAAACAGTGATTTAATGACCGACTTTATCTTTGGTGGTGAAGTGACAACGCAATGGAGCGAGAACGGTGAGTGGTTACTTGCCTTTGCACCTGTTGTTGCAGCTAACCAAACTTGGGGGGTGTTGTTTGAGATCCCAAGAGACAGTGTCGTCGCTGACGCAAATAAATTGGATTCCATCATTAGCACTAAGCTAAGTGAAGGCATCAAAACAGAAGTGATCGCCGGTACAGTGTTTATTATCTTTGGCTTAGCCATTATCGCGTTTGCCTCGTTGTCTATTGTGAAGCCGATTCGTCAGGTTGTGGAAAGGTTGAATGACATCGCTTCAGGTGAAGGTGATTTGACACAGCGTTTGGAAGTGAAATCTCAAGACGAAATTGGTCAGCTATCTAAAGGGTTCAACTTATTCTTAGACAAGTTACAACACACGATCAAAGAAGTTATTCACACCACTGAACAAGTGGCGAGTACGACAAGCCAGGCTAAAGCATCGGCATCAAGCACCAGAGAAAGCAGTGAATCTCAATTTAAAGAAGTGGATCTTGTGGCGACAGCGGCAGAAGAGATGACTCAAACTGCGGGCTTAGTGGTACAAAACGCAGAAGTGGCCGTTGATGCTGCTTGTGAAGCGAATCGTTCTGCTCAACAAGGGCAACAAGTCATCGAACTTTCAGCCGGTGAAATGAGAAAGCTGGTTGAGCGTATGTCGAGTGCTGTTCCTATTGTTGAAGAATTGGCAAAAAATAACGGAAACATCACCGAGATCTTAAGTGTGATTGAAGGGATCTCTGAGCAAACTAACTTACTGGCATTGAACGCGGCGATTGAAGCGGCTCGTGCTGGCGAACAAGGTCGAGGTTTTGCTGTTGTTGCGGATGAGGTAAGAAACCTCGCAAGTCGCACCCAGTCATCGGTTGGTGAGATCAGAGCGGTGATCGACAAGGTTCATGCTGGAACTCAAGATGTCGTTGAAGCAATACAAGAAGGCAATATCCTAGCTAACGATACAGCACTACACGTTCAGAAAGCAGTTGAAGATCTGGGGTCGATCTTTACTTCTATTGAGGCGATCAGTGATATGAACAGTCAGATCGTTCGAGCAGCCGAAGAGCAACAATCGGTTTCCGGTGAAGTAAATCAAAGCGTGGTTAATATTCGCGATTTGAGTGCGAAGATCTTGGAGCAAGCCGCGGCTTCTGAGCAAGTCGGCAATGAAATTGACCAACTGTCTCAACAACAAAAGAAGTTGGTCAATCAGTTCAAGGTATAAGCATTAAGCCTTAACCAGTTCTTGAATAGAAAAAGGGACAAATGAAGATTTCATTTGTCCCTTTTTTAATTGTTTATTTAGAGGCTAGGCAATAACCAGCGGTTGACGCTGCTTACTCTTCGATAAACCAGTAGCCTTTGTTGACCAATTCAGTCACGACAGTTATGCCCGAAGGAGATAGGGCAGTAGCCGAGGTAATCATGGTCTCATCGCAAAGTATGTTGAGTAACGAAGAATCCGCTTCATCCACCTTAACCACTTCGCCATTGATGTAAGCAGTGTTGCTTTCATTTTCGTGGTAGAGCGCCTTTAAGCCTGATACTCGGTGAATCTCACCTTCAGACTCTAAGTGTTGAGCGATCTCTTCTTGAGTCCATAGTGGCTCTGGAGCAACGATATCAAGCTGGTGGCGTGATTGGCTTAGCAGACAACCCATGAATTCACTGATGGTTTCAGGTTGCTCTAGTGCAGATTTCAACATGCCTGTGAGATTACTTAAATCCGATGAACGAATTTTTCCGTAGCCTTCTTGCATTTTGAATTCTGGATCGTGCAGGTGTACGTCACCCATATCATGAGCAAGCACAAAATCGGCAAAGTTGCTGATCAGTTCTTGTTCTTTAGGCGAGCGGTAGCCAATAGAGTAGCTCATTGACGGCTCTAACGTGCTCCCTTCATGTGGGAAACCTGGTGGGATATAAAGGATATCGCCCGGCTCTAAAGTTTCATCAATGATTGGGTCAAAACCTTCAATTTGACGAAGTGCAGACGCTTGAACAGTCTCTTTGTATTGGCCAACATCTTTAGCGCCAACCTTCCATTGACGTTTGCCTTGACCTTGAATGATGAAGACATCGTATTGATCAATATGTGGGCCTACGCCGCCTTCAGGTGCTGAGTAGCAGATCATGAGATCGTCGAATAACCAGTTTGGTAACGCTTGGAACGCCTCAGTCAGCTGATTTGCGCCTTGGTGCCAGTGGTTCGCTGCTTGAACGATCAGTTGCCAATGAGTTTCGGTTAATTCGCCAAACTTTTCTTCAGAGAATGGGCCGTGTTCTGCAGTCCACTGATTGTCGAGGTTAGAGACAAAGCGAGAATCCACTTCTTCTTCCATCGATAAACCAGCAAGTTCTTCCGGCGAAATTGGGTCGACGAAGTTTTGGAAGCCACCCTTTAAGATGGTTGGTTTTTTATGCCAGTAGTTTTCAAGAAACTCGGGCATAGAAAAGCTGAGTTGGTACATGTGAATCCTGTATATTTTTATGCTAGATGCTAGATGCTAGATGCTAGATGCTAGTTTGGCTTGTAAATCTTGCTGGACAATTTTGATTGCTTCTAACGCGACTTTTGGATCGATTTCGTTGCTTTCGAGCAGATAGATCAGGTCGACAGCTAACTTAACTTCTTCTGGTGCGTTATCCAGTGGTGATGGTGTGTTATCAGTGTTCATTTCGCTTAGGGTTCTCTAAGTTAATCAGTCTCTCAATATTTTTCATTGAGTCTTCACAGCGTTCTAATCGCTCTTTTGCTAACTGCCAAGCCTCTTCCGCTTTTTTCTTACTGTGGCGAGGCGCAGAATCAAACGTTAACTTTCGTACTCGTACTAAATCGACCAATCGCTTTTGCCAGTCTTGGTGCTGGGCGAGTTCGTTGTATAGGTCGTTCAGGGTTTTCCCTGACTTGCTTTTTCGGTCCAAGCGTAAATCGTGGTTGGCTAACTCTCTTTGGATTGCTGCAATCTGATTGGTCAGCTTTTCTGTCAGGTAGTTGGCTCTGGACGCGGTCAGTTGATTTGAGGTTTGTTCACGTACAATGGTGCGGTACGTTGCCTGAGTTTCAAGTGCATAGGGAAGCAAAACAGAGGCGCCGCATTTAAATAAGGCTCGGTCAAACAAGGCTTGATGATAAGCCCCTCGAGATTTGTCAACCTGCGAGCAATGGCCAATCAAGGTATCAATAACACTTTTTAGCTTTGAAAATTGATTCATTTCACTTCCCGTTGGCTACTGCCTATAAGTTCACAAACCAAGCTTCGTATGCCAGTTTAATTGCAAGTACGCTTACAACTGTAACAAACACAGGTCTTATAAATGTAGCACCGAACCGAATAGCAGAGTGAGCGCCAACAAATGCACCGGCCATCAAACAAAGGCCCATGGTTAAACCTAGAACCCAATCAATATGACCAAGAATCGCGAAGGTCACCAAAGAGGTAAAGTTACTGGTAAAGTTCATGGCTTTGGATAGACCAGAGGCAAGTAAGATGTTTAAGCGATAAAGCGCCATAGAGCTTACCGTCCAAAACGCGCCAGTTCCTGGGCCAGCAACCCCATCATAAAAGCCAAGAATGAATCCTTGGTACTTTTGTTTTCTCTTAAGCACAGGGCATGGCTTAGGAGACACATTATTGCTCACATCTGGAGTCTTATGAAAAATGGTATAGACCGCTGCGGCAAGAATGACTAACGGCAATACCTTCTCTAACCACTCGGTGCTAATGGCATCAACAGTGAGTGTGCCGATGGTCGCACCTATTAAAGTAGATATGAATGCATTGACCCAACACTCAGGCTTGAACAGCTTTTTACGGTAGTAAGTGAATGCAGCTGTAGATGAAGCAAACGTTGCGGCCAGCTTATTAGTTCCGAGTGCAATGTGTGGCGGCAGGCCAAGCGATAGCAAAGCTGGAACGGTTAACATCCCTCCGCCACCTGCGACAGCATCAATAAAGCCTGCTGCAAATGCAACCAGAGCAAGTATGACCAACATGGTTGGCTCAATCATTTCCATAAATAGCTAGTGTTCTCGTTATCGGCTGATAGGGCAGCCACATGAAAAACCGATGGATTAGTCATGTTGGGTTGTGAATGCAAGGGCCTAGCGATGAAGGCCCATAACTACCTCAAGGGCAGGGGATATTAGTATTTTATTGTTCTTTTAAAAGGCGGTAGTGAATCGAGTAGGGACTTTCCGTATCGCTTCGTTACTATGCGTCTATCAAGGATCGTGACTTTACCAGAATCTCTTTCCTTACGCAGTAGTCTACCCACAGATTGAATAAGCTTTTTACTCGCATCTGGAACAGTAATCTGCATAAAAGGGTTACCACCGCGTGATTCAATATATTCTGAATGTGCTTGCTCTACGGGAGAGGTAGGAACACCAAAAGGAATCTTGGTAATAACGAGGTTTTCAAGAAGCTCACCCGGTAGATCAAGACCTTCAGAAAAGCTGCCAGTTCCAAAAAGAACGCTGGTTTTACCTTGGTCTATTAGCTTTTTATGTTTTTTTAGAATTTCAGTTCGTGAAGTATCGCCTTGAACCTGCAATGCCCACGACTTTTTAACGAAATCTGTTGTTAAAGCCTCTGCAACTTTGTTCATTTGCCAGTAAGAAGAGAATAGAACGAGATTGGCTTTTTTGTCTTCTATTACCTTAGGCAAAATTTCAATAAGATATTCGGTAAACTGAGGTGCTTGTGGTTCGTACTTCATTGCCGGAACGATCAGCTCAGCTTGATTCTGGTAATCAAACGGTGATGCCAAAGCCAAAAACTGTACGCCATCTTCTGCTTTTTGGCTGATACCGGCTTGATGACAGAAAAAGCTGAAAGAGTTGAGCGCCCTCATGGTCGCAGATACTAATACGGCACCCACACAGCGGCTCCAGATTTGTTGATCCAGTTGCCAACCTACCTCTAGTGGCGAAACATTCACAACGAAATCGCCTTCGCTTTCTTTATTCAGTTCGAGCCAACGAGCCAAAGGAGCGCCTTTTTCTCTCTTCGGTTCAGCCATTAAGCGCCAAACTTGAGCAAGGTTCTCTGTTCTTTGTATATAGAAGCCAATTTCTGCCAGTGCCGGCTCTGCAAGTTTTGCTGAAAGCTCGCCGTCTTTAACTCGTTCTGCAATTAGGTCTGCAATCTTCGCAACGGCTTGGCTCGCTTTTTGTGTGAGTTGCTTGAGGTCTTTTGATTCATTCTCAAGCCACTCAGGTAAGTCGCCATGTTCGAAGCGATACAAGCCGTCTTCAAAGTGGTTAGCGTCAAACTGTTTACTTATTTGAGTCAGGGTAGGGATCAGCTGTTGCACTGAGTCTTGCAGCTCATTTCGAAATCGATGGACACGTTTCTCGTCAGCGAGGCCTGAAAGCTTAGTGATTGATTGATTCAAACGCTCCAACCACGATGCTGCGCCTTTTAAGCTCGCAGCCGCAGAAGAGTGATCTCTGGCTACATGCGGTAAATGGTGAGCTTCATCGAATATATAGATGCTATTTTCTGGTTCAGGCAGTATCACGCCGCCGCCTAAGTCTGCATCAGCCATCACTAAACTGTGATTGGCGATAATCACGTCTGCTTTATCTAGCTCTGAGCGAGCTTTCTGGAAAGGGCAGTCTCTATGCGTAGGCATACTGTTGTTACAGCTGTGCTTATCGCTGACAATCATCTGCCAAATCATGTTGTCGATGGGTTTGGGCCACGAATCACGGTCACCATCCCATTTACCTTGGGTTAGGCTACGATACATGGTTTGAAGTTGGTCGATATCCTTCTTCTTTGGCTTAGATTCGAACATGGCCATTTGTCCGCCATCAACCCCGCAGGCAGCGGCTAGCTTTTCGGAACAACAATAACGCTGTCTGCCCTTCGCTAATATGAAAGAAAACTCTCGATCAGTCAGTCTTCTATATAGAGGGAGATCTTTATTGACGAGCTGTTCTTGTAGCGCAACCGTTGCCGTTGATATGACTATTTTTCGGTTATTGAGCACAGCGACAGGAATAGTTGCCATTAAATAAGCCAGTGATTTCCCGATCCCGGTTCCCGCTTCTGCAACAATCATGCGATTACTTTTGTGGTATTGACCACAAAGTGTCTTCGCTATTTCTGCAACAAGGTAATTTTGAGCACGTCGAGGTACAAAGTTGTCCAACTGATCTTGGAGGTTTTGATAACTGGTGCGAATAGATTTTTGAATTTTAGTAGTTAGCATACTGTGACCTACGTAACGGAGCGAGGATAGTAGCACATATCACTAGTCGGTACATTTACGGTGAAATAGCTTGCTTTTGAATCAAAGGTAGATCTTGTTCACAAAAAAAAACTGAACCATCAGGAACTTAACTATTTTATTTATGTTGCGAAATATAAATATTAAAAAAGACTTGCTTGTAGGTGTTAAATCCTGAGATGTGGCGTTTTTACAAGTTGTTTGTGGTGTTAAATGCTGCTTTGTTCTTTTTTTGGATTATTATATTTCCTGATAAAACTAAGGATAAGCTGCTCGTAAAACTATGAAAAAAAATGTAAGTAGTTGATTTTGATTGCTTTGTGTTTTTTTAGGTTTGTTTTTAGTTTATTTGACACGCAGGATAATCTTTTGCAATCTAGACCTCGAAATTTAGTGACGGTGATTAACCAACAAAGAGTGGTAATAACCAGTCATAAAAATAAAAGGGAACCGGGCAAGGATCTCCCATTCTTAGAAAAGGCAGTGGATTTATTATGAAAAAGACTCTATTAGCACTAAGTGTTATGTTTGCAGCAACATCGGCACAAGCAATCGAAATTTACAACCAGGAAGACTTATCTGTTAACCTAAGTGGCGACATCGAAGTTGTTTACGTTAAAGGTTTTGCAAAAGATTCAGAATTCCAGCAAGAAATTCAAGATGCTGACTTTGGATTTGATGTTCGTTATGCGCTTAATGACGAGCTAACTTTTGGCGGTTATTGGGAGTTTGATGGAGCATCTGGTGAAGTAACTGGCGGTTCTTCAACATCTGCAGATGTTGGTGATGTCTATGTGGCTTTATATACTCAAAACTACGGTTCTGTGAAGGTTGGTCGTACGTGTGGCGCGCTAGACGATGCTGGTGTTGGTTCTGATTACCAGTTTGGTGTGAGCTCTTTCTTCGAAAATGGTAGTGAGTTCTGTCAAGATGAAATGATTCGTTATGATATCGATACAGGGACATTCTATGCTACAGCATCTCTTGCTCAAGATGAGAATGACAGCACAGATGCTCTTGGCAAAGATGGAGCGTATTACGATCTTAAACTTGGTGGTCGTGTAGCTGATTTTGATTTCACTGCATACTATGGCTACGCAGAATTGGAAAAGATGGCGCCTGGCGCGGACGACGCTATTTGGGCATTAGAAGCTCGTTTCTCTGGCGTTGAAAGCTTGAATCTTGAGTTGGGCTATTACGCGACAACAATGGATACAGGAGTTGTAAAAGTAGATGCAGATACTATCGCTTTTGCTGCTGATTACACTATTGATGCAGTAACTATCGGTGCTGGCTACAGCACTTCTGATAGTGACAACAATGACAATGACGCCGACAACTGGTTTGTAAATGCTGGTTACGGCTTTGCTCCGAACACTACGGCTTACATTGAAGTTGGTGGTACAGACCAGAAAAACACGGACACTGGTGTTGCTGTAGGTGTTAAAGCTAGCTTCTAATTGAGTTTAGTTAAAAACTTTCTTATAAAGCCACCTCAGGGTGGCTTTATTTATTTTTACAGTTTAATATTTCATATAATAATTACTTAATTATTTTTGGCAACGTGCCTGATGAAAGGAGTCAATCTCTGTGATGTTTAAAAAGCAATTATTCTTTGTTTTAACTATGCTTGCATTTTCTGCACATGCTATAACTCTGGTTCCTAGCAAAGGTGTCTCTGTTCTTTACATTAATGGTGTAGAGGCTGATTCTAAATTGGGGACGAATATAATAAGAAATGGTACGACTCAAGTTGTTGTCCGAATGGACAAAGAAGTTGGTCGTGGTAGTGGTAATAGCGTATTTACTTCTAAGCCATATTTATTAACGTTTGAAGCAGGTGGGAATGAAATTAAATTGGATCACCCGGTTGCTCGAAGTAAAAGCGAAGCGGAAAAAGCTTTCAGAAAGCAAAACCCCGATTGGCGTTTAACTCAAGACGGTAACGAACTTGTCTATCAACAAGAGTTACTTCAAGGCAAGAAAGGTCTACTTCCATTTATGGGAATGGACAAGCTTGTAAAAGAACATAACGATCAACGAGGAATCACGTTTGTCGATGGTGCGTTAGTCACTGCCACGACTACTGCGATAGTTCCCTCTCCAGTTACAACTCAATCGGATACTCCGAAACTAGATCTTAAAACTGCCCCAAGCGTTGTGGGAAGTGTTACTCAAAATGTCGAGCAACTTAAAGCTTTGTATCTGAGCACTTCAAAAGAAGACCGTAAAGTATTCCGTAAATGGATGATTGACCAAGAGTAATCAATCTTCACGTACAAAAAAGCGAGACGTAAATCTCGCTTTAATATATTGCTATGAGTTAAATCTCTTTCCACTCACCAGGCTGCAGCTGCCCCACATTCATATTACCCATTGAGTAACGGATAAGACGCAGGGTAGGGAAGCCGATATTGGCTGTCATGCGTCTTACTTGGCGGTTACGTCCTTCAATGATTGTAATAGCCAACCATGTTGTCGGTATCGCGGCTCTGAAGCGTACTGGAGGGGTTCTATCCCACACAACAGGTTCAGACATCACCTCAACCTGAGCGGGCAGTGTCATGCCGTCTTTTAGTTCGACACCTTTTCTCAATTTATCTAAATCTTCCTCAGAAGGTGCGCCTTCAACCTGTACCCAGTAAGTCTTTGGGGATTTTGAGTTTGGTTGAGTTAGCTTAGCTTGAAAAATACCATCGTTGGTCAAGACCATTAACCCTTCGCTGTCGCGGTCAAGGCGACCTGCAGCATAAACGTCTTTCACTGGAATAAAATCCGCTAGCGTTTTTCTCCCTTCGCCATCTGTAAATTGGCTTAGAGTATCGAAAGGCTTGTTGAACAGAATTACTTTGCGATCCTCGAGTGCTACCTTAGGTTTTGTGTTGGTAGGCTTGCCTTTATATCGGTGCTTGCTTGAGTGAGATTTGTTGTGCGAATTGCCAGTGTTATTCTTATCACTGCTTCGGCTTTGTCTATTACCGCTTTGTTTTAATGTTGCACCAGAACGAGCCGGTTTGTCTGAACGAGATGCGCTGCGTGAGCGAGTAGACATGTTAACTACCTTGCAAAAATGTAAACGAAGTGTGCTGAAAAGTTTTCACTGAAACGGAATTGAGCTATCATTTGCGCGCCTAAAAGACACAAAATAGAACAAGTTGATGGACTCTTAAGCCTGATTTGTTTAATTATACCTTCGTGTTTTATTATAACAACGCACTCACGGATTTGGTTCATGCTGTCATCAAGATTGTATGAAAAATAAGATAGAGTAAGACTATCGAGTAAGCAGTTTTCACTCTTAGAGTGGCTTACTGGTCAATTTATAACACGCTCACTACTTTAAATGAGCTTGTAAGAACTATAGGGAAATTTCATGCCTACTGAAAAACCAACGATCATCTATACCATTACAGACGAAGCTCCGGCGCTAGCAACATACTCTCTGCTGCCTATCATTCAATCTTTTACAGCTTCTTCTGGTATTAACGTTGATACTCGCGACATTTCACTTGCAGGGCGTATTATTGCCAACTTCCCTGACTATTTGAACGAAGAGCAACGTATTGGTGATGCATTAGCAGAACTAGGTGAATTGGCTAAGACACCAGAAGCAAACATTATCAAGCTTCCAAACATCTCTGCATCTGTACCTCAGCTTCAAGCAACAATCAAAGAGCTACAGTCAAAAGGTTACGCTCTTCCTAATTACCCAGAAGAAGCAAACACTGACGAAGAGAAAGCAGTAAAAGCGACTTACGACAAAATCAAAGGCAGTGCAGTAAATCCAGTATTGCGTGAAGGTAACTCGGATCGCCGCGCTCCACTTTCTGTTAAAAACTACGCGAAGAAGAACCCACACTCAATGGGTGCTTGGTCTGCAGATTCTAAGTCGCACGTTTCAAGTATGGACGACAAAGACTTCTTCGGTAGCGAAAAGTCAGTAACCATTGAAGGTGCTACAGAAGTTAGCATTGAATTCGTTGGCAAAGATGGTGCGAAGAAAACATTGAAGCCAGCTTTTGCACTGCAAGATAAAGAGATCATTGATGCGTCAGTGATGAATAAGGCCGCTTTGGTTGCATTCTTCGAAAAAGAAATCGCATCGGCTAACGAGCAAGGTGTACTGCTTTCTCTTCACTTGAAAGCGACGATGATGAAAGTATCTGACCCAGTGATCTTTGGTCACGCGGTTAAGGTTTACTACAAAGACGTATTTGCTAAACACGGTCAGCTGTTTGAAGAGCTAGGCGTTGATGTAAATAACGGCATCGGTGATGTCTACGCGAAGATTGATGCGCTTCCTCAAGAGCAGAAAGAAGCAATCGAAGCTGACCTGCAAGCGGTATACGAGACTCAGCCACCACTAGCGATGGTTGATTCGGACCGTGGCATTACTAACCTACACGTACCAAGCGATATCATTGTGGATGCATCTATGCCTGCAATGCTGCGTTCTTCTGGTCAAATGTGGGATCCAGAAGGTAAGCAAAAAGATACCAAAGCAATGATCCCAGATCGTAGCTACGCGAGCATTTACCAAGCGGTTATTGATTTCTGTAAAGAGAACGGCGCGTTCGATCCAACAACGATGGGTAGCGTACCAAACGTTGGCTTGATGGCTCAAAAAGCGGAAGAGTACGGTTCTCATGATAAGACTTTCATCCTTGAAGTTGCTGGTCAGGTTCAAGTTGTTGACGCTTCAGGCGCTGTGCTTCTTGAGCAAGACGTAGAGGAAGGCGATATCTTCCGTATGTGTCAGGTTAAAGATGCACCAATCCAAGACTGGGTTAAGCTTGCGGTAACGCGTGCTCGTGCATCGGGTGTTCCAGCGGTATTTTGGCTAGATGCGTCACGCGCACATGATGCTCAGCTTATCAAGAAAGTTGAAGCATACCTTCCTGAATACGATACCGATGGTCTTGAAATTAAGATCCTTGCTCCACTTGAAGCGACTCAATACTCACTGGTTCGTATCAAAGAAGGCCTAGATACTATTTCGGTTACTGGTAACGTATTACGTGATTACCTAACTGACTTGTTCCCGATTTTAGAGCTTGGTACATCAGCTAAGATGCTATCGATTGTTCCACTAATGAACGGTGGTGGTCTGTTTGAAACAGGTGCTGGCGGCTCTGCTCCTAAACATGTTCAACAAGTAGAGAAAGAAAACCACCTGCGTTGGGATTCTCTAGGTGAATTCTTGGCACTAGCGGCATCTCTAGAGCACCTGAGCGTAGTAACAGGTAACGCTAAAGCACAAGTTCTAGCTGATGCGCTTGATAAAGCGACGGGTGAGTTCCTTGATAACAACAAGTCTCCTTCACGTCGAGTAGGTGAGCTTGATAACCGTGGTAGCCACTACTATCTAGCGGCATACTGGGCTAAGGCGCTTGCTGAGCAAACGGCTGACGCTGATCTTGCTGCTGAGTTTGCAGGTGTGGCAAGTCAACTGGCTGAAAGTGAAGAAGCGATCGTTGCAGAGCTGAACAACGCTCAAGGTGTGGCTGGCGACTTAGGTGGTTACTACCTACTTGACGATGCATTGGTTTCAACACTAATGCGCCCAAGCTCAACGCTAAACGCGTTTATTGATGCATAGTGATTGGACTCATCGTTAGTCAGTCATGAACGTGATTTGCTAACGAGTTGCTTAGGCTGATAGCTAAGTTATAGATAAAGTCAAAACGAAAGACGCTTTAACGATAATGTTAAAGCGTCTTTTTTCTGTCTAATACTTCTTAAGACCTAGCTTAAGGGGAGTAGCTCTTCGAGCTCATTGTCCAGTGAGCAACTTTAGAGCCCCCAAAACGAAAAAAACCGCTCACGTAATCCTGTGTTACAGGTATTAAATGAGCGGTTTCAATATTCTGTTTACCTGTCAGCCGTTAATGACGACTGATGGAGGTTAACATGAGTTTGCATTCGCCTATTTTGCGGCGCTGCCTTCTACAGGAACAACGGAGCTAGCATGCGAGCCTTTAGGTCCACTTTCTACTTCATAGTCGACCTGCTGACCAGCCTTTAAGGTTCGATAACCTTCCATTTGTATTGTGGAGTAGTGCGCGAAAATATCGCCGTCTTCACCTTCTGGACAAATAAAGCCAAACCCTTTGGCATTGTTAAACCATTTTACTGTACCTGTAGCCATGCTATACATCCCTCATGCATTTTGTTACTAACGTTGTTATATCAATTGTTGTAAGTGCGATTGATATCATTCCTACCAGCTAAAGAATTTCAGCTAATAGCTTGAATCTCGTACATTGCTTACGGAAATTAACGCTACCCTGCGTAATTATTCCTTATTGTTAATTTTTGAAGCGTGTTACTGATTTTAATTCATGTTGCAAAAGTGTATTAAAAAACCTTTTAGCTCCAATGTAGCTAATGATTGAGCACAGTCAATAGTAAATTGGTATAAAAGTGATCAATTTTAATAACAAATCACATTCGAGATTAACCGCAAACTATTAACCAAATAGTAACTTAGCGGTAATGTTATCGTTAGTATCAATAGTTATGGCGTCTTTTTAATCAATCACATATGTTAATCTTGTTAATCGAGATCTTTTATTTGCAGCGATGGAAATGGTGGATTAGGCTCAGTATAGAGGAATATTTTTTGGTACTGTTTCTAGGTGCAGTTTCTTAGTACACGGTAAAGCGTGAATGTGGTAAATTTGAGTTAGGTAAACACTCACGACTTCCGAAAAATAACCCTTAGCAAAGCGATATGAGCAGAAACTTTGAATGGGCATCTCCAGGCTCAGATTTACTGGAGAAAGAAGCAACAAAAGTAAAGCCACCGGCGATGTATAACGTTGTGTTGAATAACGATGACTACACGCCCATGGACTTTGTAATCGAGATCCTAGAGCGATTCTTCTCACTAGATATCGAAAAAGCAACGGAAGTGATGCTCAAGGTTCATTATGAAGGTAAAGCTATATGCGGCACATACAGTGCTGAAATAGCGGAAACAAAGGTAGCGCAGGTCACGATGTACTCAAAGGAAAATGAGCATCCGCTACTATGTACAATGGAGCAAGTATAAATTGCTCGAACAACACTGTTGTTCCCTTAGGAGGTACTTATGCTAAATAAAGAATTAGAGACGAGTTTAAATGGCGCATTTGCTCGTGCGCGAGACAAGCGACATGAATTCATGACTGTCGAACACCTCCTACTAGCATTATTAGAAAATGATGCGGCCAAGGAAGCGCTCCAAGCTTGTCAGGCTGATCTCGATGCTCTTCGCAATGAGCTCGATATTTTTATCGATCAAACGACCCCACTTATCCCTGAAAGCGACGAAACTCGCGAAACTCAGCCTACGTTGAGCTTCCAACGAGTACTTCAACGCGCTGTTTTTCATGTTCAATCTTCAGGTCGCAGCGAAGTAACAGGTGCTAACGTACTTGTGGCTATTTTTAGTGAGCAAGAATCTCACGCGGCATATCTTCTTAAGAAAAACGACATTAGTCGCTTAGATATTGTTAACTTCATCTCACACGGTATTACCAAAGCGAGCAACGAAGGCGACAGTCCTTCATCATCCGATTCATTTGGTGGTGCAGAAAATGCTGAAGAAGCTAACTCTGAAGACCGTTTAGAAAATTTTGCTACTAACCTTAACGAAGTCGCAAAGCAGGGCAATATTGACCCACTAATCGGTCGTGACAAAGAGCTAGAACGCACTATCCAAGTTCTGTGTCGTCGTCGTAAGAACAACCCTCTGTTAGTGGGTGAAGCGGGGGTAGGTAAAACTGCCATCGCGGAAGGTCTTGCATGGCGCATCGTTGAAGGACAAGTGCCTGAAATCATTCAGAGCAGCATAATTTATTCTCTAGATATCGGTTCACTGTTAGCCGGAACCAAATATCGTGGTGACTTTGAGAAACGTTTTAAAGCGATTCTTAAGCAACTGGAGAAAGAAGAAGACGCGATTCTGTTCATCGATGAGATCCACACCATTATCGGTGCCGGGGCTGCATCGGGTGGTCAGGTTGATGCGGCAAACTTAATTAAACCACTACTAAGCAGTGGCAAATTACGTTGCATCGGTTCAACAACGTACCAAGAGTACAGCAGTATTTTTGAGAAGGAGCGTGCTTTAGCTCGTCGCTTCCAGAAAATAGATATTATTGAACCATCGCTAGACGATACGACCAAGATCCTGATTGGCTTGAAGCCAAAATACGAAGCTCACCACGAAGTGCGCTACACCAACAAAGCGTTGCGTGCCGCTGTGGAACTGTCAGCTAAATACATTAATGAACGCCACCTTCCTGATAAGGCCATTGACGTAATCGATGAAGCGGGCGCTCGTAGTCGTTTGGCACCTGCAAGCCGTCGTAAGAAAACGGTAAGCGTGGCTGATATTGAGTCAATGGTTGCGAAAATGGCGCGTATTCCTGAAAAGTCAGTATCGTCTTCAGACAAAGATACACTCCAGAAACTGGATGAGCGCATGAAAATGTTGGTATTCGGACAAGACCCTGCAATCGATGTATTGAGTGAAGCGATTAAGCTGACCCGTGCTGGATTGGGTGCAGACAATAAACCTGTTGGTTCATTCTTGTTTGCTGGTCCTACTGGTGTCGGTAAAACAGAGGTGACTGTTCAGCTGTCTAAGTTGATGGGTATTGAGCTTCTGCGCTTTGATATGTCTGAGTACGGTGAGCGACACTCAGTGAGCCGCTTGATTGGTGCGCCTCCTGGTTATGTTGGTTACGACCAAGGTGGTTTGCTAACGGATGCCGTAATCAAGAACCCGCACTCTGTTGTGTTACTGGATGAAATCGAGAAAGCTCACCCAGATATCTTTAACTTGCTACTGCAGGTAATGGATAACGGCACGCTAACTGACAACAATGGTCGCAAAGCGGACTTCCGTAATGTGATTCTAGTGATGACGACCAACGCAGGTGTGGCTGAAACCGAGAAGAAATCGATCGGCCTGATCCAACAAGATCATGCGCCAGATGCGATGGGCGAAATCAAGAAGGTATTTACTCCTGAGTTCCGTAACCGTCTTGATAATATCATTTGGTTCAACAGCCTTGACCCAAGTGTGATTAGCCAAGTAGTTGATAAGTTCATTGTCGAGCTTCAGGTTCAACTGGACGCTCGTGGCGTGTCTTTAGAGGTTTCTGAGGATGCTCGTCACTGGTTAGCTGATAAAGGCTATGACAAGACCATGGGTGCTCGTCCAATGGGACGTGTTATTCAAGAGAAGCTTAAGAAACCACTTGCTAACGAGTTACTGTTCGGTAGCTTGGTTGATGGCGGTACGGTTAAAGTATCCCTGAAAAAAGACGAATTGGATTTCATCTATGTTGGTGCTAAAGAAGAGGTCATGCACTAACGAAGTGATTGATAAATCAAAGGCTTAAATATAAAACGCATGACTTAGGTTGTGCGTTTTTTTATGCTTGCGAGATGCGAGATGCGAGATGCGAGATGCGAGATGCGAGATGCGAGATTGATGTGCTTGTGTAGTAAAAAGCTCAGGCAATAAAAAACGGAGCCTTAAGCTCCGCTTCTTATTGTATTCGCTAATTAAAAATTAACGAGCACGGAAGACGATGCGGCCTTTAGAAAGGTCGTATGGAGTCATCTCAACAGTTACTTTATCACCAGTAAGAATACGGATGTAGTTCTTACGCATTTTACCAGAGATGTGTGCTGTCACTACGTGACCGTTTTCAAGCTCAACACGGAACATTGTGTTTGGTAGAGTATCAAGGACAGTGCCTTGCATCTCGATTACGTCTTCTTTAGCCATCTAATCCTCTTTCGAAATTTGGCGGTTTTCAACGGCTTGATTGTGCCGTTAAAATCAAAATATGTAAAGTTGTCGCGTATTCTACCCTTGCCACCGCTGATTTACTAGCCTTTGATGACGTTGAAATCGTACTTTATAGTTCATCGCAGGGCATTCATCGATTTGATAACCCAAATATAACCATTGTTTTTGTTCTTTCTGGGCATGTTGGATCTGAAATAGAACGCCAAGTGTTCCCATCGAAATGTCTATATCAGGAGCGAAGAAGGTATAAAACGCGCTCGTACAGTGAGCCATGATGTCGGTTACGGCGATACCAACCAACTTGTTCTCATCATAGATGTGCATGAACTTTGTAGTAAGCCACTCATTTTTAGAGAATTGTAGAAACTCTTCTTTCTTGGGTGGGTACATGGTTCCCGAACGGTGACGAGCGGTGATATAGCGACTGTATAAGTCAAACCAGTTGTCATCCATCTCATCTTTCAGTTCCCAACGTAGTGATTTTCCTTTGTTAAGGATCCGTCGTTGGCTTTTGGAAAGCTTAACCTCAGGAATTGAAAGCCGAATCGCTTGGCATGCTGAGCAATTATCGCAATGTGGCTTATAAATGGTTGAACCACTGCGGCGAAATCCATTCGCAAGCAGAACTTCATAGTTATCTGAGGTGTGCATGTGTTCGTCAAGCGTGACCGCCACTCTCTCTTCGAAGTGAGGTAAGTAGCTGCAAGCGTGATTGTCTGTTAATCCAATTCTGATTTGTTGTAAATCTGGATTCATTAAGGCATTTCCTTTAGCCATTGGGTTTTAAAGCATGCATCGTCAACGGAGAACTCTTTGAGTAATTGCAGAGAGCCTAGGAATTCATCCCTATCAACCTCGATAGCGCCCAAGGATTCCAAGTGAGGGTTCATGACTTGGCAATCAATCAGTTGTCCGCCGAATCGGGTAAAGTGTTTACAAAAGTACCACAGCGCAATTTTAGAGGCATTGGTCTTTAGGCTGAACATCGATTCACCGCAAAAGACTTGGCCTCTTTGTAAGCCGTAAAGTCCACCGATCAGTTCATCATCTTGCCAAACCTCAACCGAGTGGCAGAAACCTAATGAAGCGAGTTTGCGGTAGGCTGACTGCATGTCGCTGTTTAGCCAGGTTTCTTCTTCGGGTCTTAGTGAAGAGCAATAACCAATTACTCTGTCCGTCGCTTGGTTGATGCTGACTCGATAATTGTGCTTTCTTTGAAACTTTTTAAGACTTTTTGACGGTTCGAATGTCTTAGGATTAAATACCGCTCGCGGTGCAGGGCTCCACCAAAGTATAGGCTCACCTGGGCCATACCATGGAAATATACCTTGGCTATAAGCGTTTAAAATTCGCATTGGTGATAAATCACCACCGAAGGCGAGTAGACCGTTGGGGTCATCAAGCGCGTCGAAAGGCGAAGGAAACTCTATACTAGTAGTATCAAGTTCGGTTAGGTATATAGTCATAAGTACCGCATTACAGATTAATCACTGACCAAGAGGTCTTTAGGAGTTTTACCATGAAGAAGTTGCTTTGGATTTTACTTGTTTTGCCCATGTTGGCAAATGCAGCTTACAACAGAAACCAAGCTCGACCAGTAAACGAGGTGGTTTATGGTGAGATTGATACGGTCAGATACATCACTCAGCAAGAGATCGTTGAGTCGAAAGCGAATGGTTGGGAAACCTTGTTAGGTGCGGCGATTGGTGGCTTGATTGGTAACCAGTTTGGCGGCGGCACTGGTAAAGAAGTGGCGACAGCTGTAGGTGCAGTAGCAGGTGCGGGTATTGCTCGTAACCGAGGTAACACACAATATAAAGTAGAGTACAAACTGGTCGAGTTATTGGTCAAAACCAAAGACGACAAGTTGGTCAACATTATCCAAGATGTCGATAACTCGATGCTGTTCAACCGAGGCGATGATGTACGAATTCTCTATTTTTCAGATGGTGTTCGAGTCGATCTCGTGTACTAGTATATAAATACGATTGATTGGCTAATTAATCACCGGTTTGGGCCGGATTAGCTCTGGAGTTCGTTGGAAAAGTTCGTTAGTCTGCAAGTACGAAGAATTATTCATCACCCGAAAATAAATACGCACCAGTGACTTCGGGTGGTACAAGGACTATAAGATTTAATGGAAAGCCTTACGTTACAACCAATTCAAAAAGTGAACGGGGAAGTTAACCTACCTGGTTCAAAAAGCGTTTCCAACCGTGCACTTCTTTTGGCTGCACTTTCTACGGGAACCACTCGCCTAACAAATTTGCTAGACAGTGATGATATTCGTCATATGTTGAATGCATTGACTCAGTTAGGTGTTGATTATCAGTTGTCTGCAGACAAAACCGTTTGTGAAGTGACAGGTGTTGGTGGTGCATTCTCAAGTGACAAAGCCCTAGAGCTTTTCTTAGGTAACGCGGGTACGGCGATGCGTCCGTTGGCGGCTGCACTATGTTTAGGTCGCGGTGAATACGTTCTTACTGGTGAGCCTCGCATGAAAGAGCGCCCAATTGGCCACTTAGTAACAGCACTACGAGAAGCCGGTGCCGACGTTGAATATTTAGAGAGCGAAAACTACCCGCCATTGAAGATCACAGGTACCGGTTTGAAGAGCGGTACGGTTTCTATCGACGGTTCGATCTCTAGTCAATTTTTGACGGCATTTTTGATGGCTGCGCCTTTAGCTGAAGGTGAAGTGACCATTAAAATTGACGGTGAATTGGTTTCTAAACCTTACATCGATATTACGCTGCACATCATGAAGCAATTTGGTGTGGACGTGATCAATAATGATTACCAAGAGTTTGTGATTCCTACCGGGCAATCTTACTCGGCACCGGGTGATTTCTTGGTTGAAGGTGATGCATCATCTGCGTCATATTTCCTTGCAGCCGCTGCTATCAAAGGTGGTGAGATTAAGGTCACTGGTATTGGTAAAAACAGTATCCAAGGTGATATCCAATTCGCTGATGCGCTTGAGAAAATGGGTGCGGAAATCGAATGGGGTGACGACTACGTTATTTCTCGTTGTGGCGAGCTGAAAGGCATTGATATGGACTATAACCATATCCCAGATGCTGCGATGACTATCGCGACAACCGCATTGTTTGCGAAAGGCACAACGGCAATCCGTAATGTCTACAACTGGCGTGTGAAAGAGACAGACCGCTTGGCTGCAATGGCAACAGAGCTACGCAAAGTCGGCGCTGAAGTGGAAGAGGGTGAAGATTACATTATTGTTAACCCTGTGGCTGAACTGACTCATGCGGCGATTGATACTTACGATGATCACCGTATGGCGATGTGTTTCTCGCTGGTTGCTTTGAGCGATACGCCTGTGACGATTAATGATCCAGGTTGTACGTCAAAGACATTCCCTGATTATTTCGACAAGCTGAAAATGCTAAGTCTATAAAAATGCTTAGTATGTAAAGGTTTAGGAACAAAAAAGCTTGCCTAAGTGGCAAGCTTTTTAATTATTGCTGAATTGTAAATTCTTTCGAAAGGTGGTGCGCTAAGTATTTAAACATGTTAAATACCGCGGTTGTATTCTCTGTCGGCATTCCATTGCTGTCTAAGAAGTATTCACCTTTGAAGACGAGTACATCGTCTTTTTCTACTACGCTGTTTGCGCGCATGCCTTCAATGTAGTCATCATGTGATTGGATAATTTGGTTTGCGATAAGCAGTAAATCAAATTCTGCTATTACTTTCTTTGTCATGAGTTTATCTCTGATAACTGAATATAACGTTGAGTTTATGGTGTCGAACTAGAAATTCAATGATTTCACAACCGATTAAGAGAGTCTTTTCAAACATCCACAATTTATTTTGTGATTTACGGCAAAAATAATTGAATGGGGCTCGCGTTAGATTCGCGGACAAGCTTAGTATGAGCCCGTTTAGACGTAATGCCTGATGAATAGGCTCTTGCAAGTATTCTTAGTGAGTACTTTATAGCTTCTTTATATTGTGACCCTTTTATCTATGAGTCGTCGAATTGTCGAGCGATCAGATCCAATTTTGAAAAAAGCGGTTGATCTTCTAGTAATCTCGCACAATAGTAAAAAAAGAAGCAATGAATTTAGAATATCATGCGTAAAAGCCCACAAGCTAAATTGTTGGTGCTGAAGCATCGTGATTAAGGACGTTAGAGTCAATATGGGTAAATCGCTCGTTATAGTGGAGTCGCCAGCCAAAGCTAAAACTATCAATAAATATCTTGGCAAAGACTTTGTCGTTAAGTCGAGTGTAGGTCACGTACGTGATTTACCAACGGCAGGTCAAAGTACTGGTCAAAAGGCTGCTGCAGTTTCAACCAAGGGTATGAGCCCAGAAGACAAAGCTCGTATCAAAAAAGAAAAAGATCGCAAAGCTCTGATTAAAAAGATGGGTATCAACCCATATAAAGAGTGGGAAGCGAACTACCAAATCCTACCTGGTAAAGAGAAAGTTGTTGCTGAATTGCAAAAACTGGCTGAGAACGCAGACCATGTTTATCTCGCAACCGATTTGGACCGCGAAGGAGAAGCTATCGCATGGCACCTTCGTGAGATCATCGGTGGCGATGAAACGCGATACAAGCGAGTGGTTTTTAACGAAATCACCAAGAATGCTATTCAACAAGCTTTCGAAACTCCAGGTGAGCTAAACATCGATGGCGTAAACGCGCAACAAGCACGACGTTTTATGGACCGTGTTGTTGGCTTTATGGTGTCACCTCTGCTTTGGAAGAAAGTAGCACGAGGCCTGTCCGCTGGCCGTGTTCAATCAGTAGCGGTAAAACTACTGGTAGAGCGTGAGCGCGAGATCAACGCCTTTATCCCTGAAGAGTTCTGGGATGTGCATGCTGATACTAAAACTGCAGAGAAAACCGACTTTAGACTGCAAGTAGCGCAGAAAGACGGTGTTGCGTTTAAACCTGAAAATGAAGCGCAAACACAAGCTGCTGTTAGCGTTTTAGAAAAAGCGCAATACGAAGTATGTAAACGTGAAGACCGCCCAACAAAGAGTAAGCCGTCTGCACCTTACATCACTTCGACGCTGCAACAAGCGGCGAGTACGCGTCTTGGTTATGGCGTAAAGAAAACCATGATGCTGGCTCAACGCCTGTATGAAGCGGGTTACATCACTTATATGCGTACTGATTCAACCAACTTGAGTTCAGAAGCTGTAGAAGCCGCTCGTGAATACATTGGTTCTGAGTACGGCGCGCAATACCTTCCACCTAAAGCTCTTGCATACGGCAGCAAAGAGGGCGCTCAAGAGGCCCACGAAGCGATTCGTCCTTCAAGTGTAGATGTTAAGTCGGAAGATCTAAACGGCGTAGACGCAGACGCACACAAGCTTTACTCGCTAATTTGGAATCAATTCGTAGCGTGTCAAATGACGCCAGCTCAATACGATTCAACGACAGTAAGCGTTAAAGCAGATGAGTACACGTTGAAAGCGAAAGGTCGTATCCTTAAATTTGATGGTTGGACTCGTGTTCAGCGTCCAATGGGCAAGAACGAAGATACGATCCTTCCAGCAGTACAGATCGGCGATAAGCTTGATCTGATTGCGCTAGACCCTAAACAGCACTTCACTAAGCCACCGGCTCGTTTCACTGAAGCGGCGCTAGTTAAAGAGCTTGAGAAGCGTGGTATTGGTCGTCCTTCAACATACGCATCAATCATCTCAACGATTCAAGATCGCGGTTATGTAAAAGTTGAACAGCGTCGTTTCTATGCTGAGAAGATGGGTGAAATTGTTACTGACCGTCTAGATGGCAGCTTCAATGACCTAATGAACTACGACTTCACTGCTCGTATGGAGCAGAAGTTGGACCAAATCGCAGAAGGCGAAGCAAGCTGGAAAGGCGTGCTAGATAACTTCTTCGAAGACTTTACTGGCGATTTGGAAAAAGCAGACTTAGACGAAGACGCTGGTGGCATGAAGCCAAATCATATCGTGGAAACCGATATTGAGTGTCCGACTTGTAGCCGTAAAATGGGTATTCGTACTGCTTCGACAGGCGTATTCCTTGGTTGTTCTGGCTATGCACTTCCACCAAAAGAGCGTTGTAAGACAACAATCAACCTTGGTGATGAAGAAGGCATTATCAACGTGCTTGAAGAAGACGTTGAAACAGCAGCACTTCGAGCTAAAAAGCGTTGTCCTATTTGTGAAACGGCAATGGATGCCTATCTAATCGATGATAAGCGTAAGATGCACGTATGTGGTAACAACCCGAACTGTGAAGGTTATGTGGTTGAGCACGGCGAATTTAAAGTGAAAGGCTACGATGGTCCACTTGTTGAGTGTGACAAGTGTGGTTCTGACATGGTTCTGAAGAACGGTCGTTTTGGTAAATACATGGACTGTACGAGTGAAGATTGTAAGAACACTCGTAAGATTCTGAAAAATGGCGAAGTTGCGCCACCAAAAGAAGACCCGGTGCATTTCCCTGAACTTCCGTGTGAAAATTCAGACGCGTACTTTGTTCTTCGTGATGGTGCTTCTGGTCTATTTATGGCTGCGAGCAACTTCCCTAAATCACGTGAAACACGTGCACCATTAGTGGAAGAGCTGGTTCGTTTTAAAGACCGTATCTCACCTAAGTTCCAATACCTAGCATCAGCGCCAGTTGCTGACCCTGATGGTAAGCCGACAGTGGTTCGTTTTAGTCGTAAGACCAAAGAAAACTACGTGCGTACTGAAGTAGATGGAAAACCGTCCGGTTGGACTGCGTTGTACATCGACGGTAAGTGGGAAGTTACGGATAAGCGTAAAAAGCCTAAAGAGAAATAACTGAACGTTATTGATGAAAAAGCAGCCTAATGGCTGCTTTTTTTGATCTCAATATGACTAAATGTGCAACTTGTTGACTTGGTGTTTCGTCGGTGGGGATTTATTAAATTCACACCGAGAAATTAATAGCGGCAATTAATCATATCTTCTTATGCAACTTTAACGAAAATGTAACTTAATTAAAATATTGTAACTCACAGATCAGCGTTTAGTTGTATACCTGATGTGTGTCGGGTGTTAATGTAATGTTTCGTCTGGACGGTGTAGTGTGAGCTGCTTTAAGTCTTAGGAAAGCAATCAGCTTACGTACCACAGAATGGCGTATTAAAAATTGAATTCGGCCGAAAAGTCGATAACGTATATAAAACCAAGTGCAAAGAATAGTGCACACATAACAACGTTTGGCTTAGGATATTGTCACTGTATGTGAATGGATATTCGCTAAATACCGAAATAAGTGTTGGTGCTCATCCCCCAGAGGAAGATACCTCTACGAGTACTAACATCGACAAGCTATAGATATATGGAGAATAAAATGGCTGGTGTATTGGGAATGATTCTTGCTGGTGGTGAAGGCTCTCGCTTAAGACCTTTAACTGAATCTCGCAGCAAACCCTCGGTTCCTTTCGGTGGTAGTTACCGCTTAATTGATTTCGCTTTGAACAACTTCGTTAATGCTGATCTAATGAAGATCTACGTATTAACACAATTTAAGTCACAGTCACTGTTCCACCATATGAAAAAAGGCTGGAATATCAGTGGTATAACAGACCGTTTTATCGACCCAATTCCTGCGCAAATGCGTAAAGGAAAGCGTTGGTATGAAGGCACAGCAGATGCTATCTACCAAAACATGGGCTTTATGGAGTTGGAAGAACCTGATCAAGTATGTATTTTTGGTTCAGACCATATTTATAAGATGGACATCAAACAGATGCTTGATTTCCATAAAGAGAAGAAAGCGGCTCTAACAGTATCAGCATTGCGCATGCCGCTTGCTGAAGCATCAGAATTCGGTGTTATTGAGGTTGATGCTGACGGCCGTATGATTGGCTTTGAAGAGAAACCTGCAAATCCGAAGTCGATCCCGGGCGATCCAGAATCAGCGCTCGTTTCAATGGGCAACTACGTGTTCGAAGCGAAAGAGCTTTTTGCTGAACTAACGGAAGATGCTGATAGAGAAGGTTCGACACACGATTTCGGCAAAGATATTATTCCAAACATGTTCCCACGTGGTGACGTGTTTGTTTATGATTTCAGCACCAACCGTATTACTGGTGAGAAAGAAGAAGTTTACTGGCGCGATGTAGGTACGATTGACGCGTACTGGCAAGCGCACATGGACCTTCTTAAGAAAGATGCGCCATTCTCGCTATACAACCGTAAATGGCCTCTACACACTTATTACCCGCCACTACCACCAGCTACGTTTACTGATTCGGCAAATGGTCGAATTCAGATCATTGATAGCCTTGTGTGTAGCGGTAGTTATGTACGTGGTTCGCGTATTGAAAAGAGTGTACTGGGCTTCCGCAGCAATATCGCATCAGCGTGTGATATTAGCGAAAGCATCTTACTCGGTGATGTAAAAGTGGGTGAGGGTTGTATCTTGCGCCGCGTTATCATTGATAAAGACGCAGATATCGCACCGGGTACACAGATTGGTGTAAATCTGACAGAAGACAAAAAGCATTACCACGTATCTGACGATGGTGTCGTAGTGATTTCTAAAGGAGCACGAGTTGGTTACTAAGACTCTCTCGGTACTTTTTGTAGCGTCTGAAGTTGAAGGCTTGATTAAAAGTGGTGGCTTGGCTGATGTAGCCAAGGCACTGCCGAAAGCGTTGCAAACACTCGAACAGGACGTTCGAGTGACTATCCCCGCATATAGAAACATTCCAAACATTGATTCAGCAGAAGTTATTTTATCGACTGAACTCGATCATTGGCCTCATACGGCTTATCAAGTTAAAAAACTGAGCGTAGAAGGCGTTCCAGTTTTTGGTATTGAATGTGCCAAGTATTTCGACCGCCCGGAAATGTACGCAGAAAACAATCAAGCTTATGCTGATAACGGAGAGCGCTTCTCGTTCTTTAGTGCAGCCTGTCTTGATATGCTTCCTAAGCTTGGTTTTCAACCGGATATCATTCATGCAAATGACTGGCATACTGGTTTCGTACCTTTCTTGCTTAAATCGCGTTATCAACAACACGATTTCTTTGAAAATACGCGCAGTGTTATCTCGATTCACAATGCGGTTTTCAAAGGTGTGTTCGCATACGATGAACTTCAATTCCTGCCAGAGATGCACAGTTACCATGCGCCTGAAGCTTCAGTGAGTGACACTCATGTCACTATGCTAAGAGCTGGAGTGATGTGTGCGGATAAAGTGAACGCAGTAAGTCCTACCTATGCAGAAGAGTTGAAAACGGAATTAGGTAGCCACGGTATGGCTGCAGAATTCCAACACAGATCGGCTGATCTGTTCGGCATTTTGAATGGGTGTGATTACGGGGCTTGGAATCCGGAAACTGATGCTTTCCTACCTCGTAAATACAAAGCGACCAAGCACAGCATGGCTCGCGGAAAATCAGCTTGTAAGCAAAAACTGCAACAAGATGTAGGTTTACCCGTTGCCGACTGCGCGGTTTATGGCATGGTTTGTCGGTTGACGAATCAAAAAGGTGTTCATTACTTACTGCCTATCATCGAACAGTTTTTGAAAAATGATCTTCAGATCGTGATTGTCGGTACTGGCGATCCGGTTTTGGCGAGTCAATTGAAAGAGCTATCAGCACTTTACTCAGATAAGTTCTCGTTCGTGGAAGCGTACAATAATGAACTTGCGCACTTGGTTGAAGCTGGCTCTGATTTCTTCTTGATGCCTTCGGAATTTGAACCGTGTGGCTTAAACCAAATCTACAGCATGGCTTACGGTACTTTACCGATTGTTCGTTCTGTGGGAGGTTTAAAAGACAGCGTGAATAACTACGATGAGGATCCTGATGTCGCGACTGGGTTTGCTTTTGAAGAGCCAACACCGCAAGCGTTATTGGCTGTGTTACATCGTTCATTACTGCTTTACGCACAAAACCCATCTGAAATTAAGCGTGTTCAGCTTTATGCGATGCAGCAAGATTTTAGTTGGGAAGATGCGGCTAAAGAATACCTGGCTATGTACCATTCAGCATTTTAACTTGTTGACTTAGCTTTAAAATTAGCTGACGAGCAACAACCGCTCGTAATAAATGAAGGCGCTCTAATTGTAGAGTGCCTTTTTGTTTCCTGGTCAGAGCACATCACGTTTACGAAGACAAAGCTTGCAAACTCATTTTAGTCAGGTAGAAAAGGTGAGGTAGGTATTCACATGACTAATGATAGGTTTGACACTATTATCACTTAAAGTTCTTAATAGCGTGATATCCTTAGTCATCGCCTCGTGATGAGGCATAGCTCCATTCCAATAATTAAAGCGATAGGTATGTCTGAGAGTTTACTATTTCATAAAACATTTACTCACCCTACGAGCGATGAGTGGGTTGTATTTGTGCATGGCGCAGGAGGCAGTTCCTCCATCTGGTTCAAGCAGATCAAAGCGTATAAACAGCATTTCAACTTACTTCTCATTGATCTGAGAGGGCACGGTAAATCAGACAATATACTTAAAGGGCTGATTTCGAATCGTTATACGTTCAAATCGGTGACGCTTGATATTCTTAAAGTGTTAGACCATCTTAAGATCCGTTCTGCACATTTCGTCGGCATGTCTTTGGGCACGATTATAGTGCGTAACGTTGCGGAACTAGCGGCTGGCCGTGTACGTTCAATGGTACTGGGTGGCGCTGTCACCAAGCTAAACACTCGCTCTCAAGTGTTAATCAAGTTGGGTAACCTCAGCAAGCACATCATTCCTTACATGTGGTTATACAGTCTTTTTGCTTATGTTGTGATGCCACAAAAGAGTCAGAAAGAATCGCGTCACCTGTTTATCCGCGAAGCTAAAAAGCTGTGCCAGAAAGAGTTTAAGCGCTGGTTTATCTTAACGGCTGATGTAAACCCCTTGATGAAATATTTTAAAGATAGAGAGCTACCAATACCGACTCTTTATTTGATGGGCGAACGCGACTACATGTTTATTAAGCCGGTAAAAGAAATGGTCGCAGCGCATGAGTCGAGCGAGCTAGTAGAAATCCCGAATTGTGGACACGTATGTAACGTGGAAAACCCTGAAGAGTTTAATCAGCGTTCGATTGCGTTTATTCAAAAACAAATTCAATGATTTTCTAGGTGTGAAATCAAAGATGATGATTTAATCGAATTGAAATAAAAATGGGAAGCTAACTTTAGCTTCCCGTTTTTAATTGGAGGAGGTATCTGACCGAATCGTTCTATCAGGTCACTGAAACCCTGCTATTCAGGTGAGGCAGCACCGCACTGCCAGCAAGAGCCGAATTGCGCTTCGTTGACTTCATGACACTCACCACAACGCCACTCTTCATAGATGATCGAATCTTGCTGCTTTTGGTAGTCATTGACGAGCATGCGAGCTTTACTGGCCAATTCTGGCTCATATAACCATACGTAAGGGTCAGTTTCTTCAGTGAATGGGATTTCCCCCTTTAATCCGAACAACCCCTCACCACGGACTTCACAGGCAATATTCTCGCTTTCTAACAATCCACAGATGATATGAGCTTCTGTCGGATTCGATGCACTGAAGATTTTCATTGAAATAGAACCTTATTCGGCTATCTGTGTTGTTTAGATATTATAAACTATTCTGCTATATACATTATTCAGCTACGGGTGCTGAGCGAAACTTACCCATCAACCATTTAGCCACTATTGGGAATATCCCCAATAATGCAAATGACAATAGTACTGAAGGGGAGACGATGCCCGAAAGTGAATCAATTTCTGCGAGCTGAGTACCAGCATTCAAGAAAACCGCCGTCCCCGGTAACATCCCGATTTGACTCGTAATGTAGTAACGACTCACTGACATCGGTGTTAGACCCATCAATAGGTTGATAAGGAAAAATGGGAATACAGGAATCAGACGCAGAGAAAACAGGTAAAATGCGCCGTCTTTTTCAACCCCCTTGTTAATCGTCGCCAATTTGTCACCAAACTTGGTTTGAATCCAGTCACGCAACAGGTAACGGCTACTTAAGAAAGCTAAGGTCGCACCGATCGCACTTGCGAAAGATACCAGTAGCAAGCTGTTCCAGAAGCCAAATAGCGCGGCCCCTAATAAGGTTACAACAGCGGCACCAGGAATGGAGAAAGCCGTAATCATGACATACGCGACAAAATAGATAGCGGCAGCCGCAATAAAGTTGCTGTCAATGTAGTCATTTAACACAGCTTGTTGGGCCTTAGCATTTTCAAGCGTTAAGTACTGGCCGAAATTGATGCCTAACAAGACGATGGTTACGACCAACACAATACCCAATATCATTTTCTTACTCATTGATACTTCCTCTAAATTTTCAATGCATACCGATAGTATAGATAGACAGGCAAAGCATAGATTAACTTTCACCAGATATAAAAAAAGCCGCAGTAAATGCGGCTTAGTTATGTATATAGATTGCACTGACAATGTTAATTGACGCGATTGATAAGCTCTTCGCGACGCTGCTGCGGTATAACAGACCAATGTGTACCATTAATCGCGCCTTCTAGCGCCCAAAGTAGTTCAATACTGACAGAAGACGCATGCGATTCTTTGATGGCGTTAAATGCGTTTACAGAGCCAGATTCATATAAACGTTCTACAGAATCGATCCCTGCCTTTTTCAACATACGCTCGGTAGCGAGTCGAAGATTAGGCAGATCTTTGAGTCGGGTCGGCTTAGCAGAAGACTGCTCAGCTTTTTCTTCTTTAGCAAAACCTAGAGACGTGGTTGCAAGCTGCAAGATTTTCTCTTGGTCTTGCCAGAGGCCTTCAGGTAAAGCGAAATATTTAGTAACGACAGGGAAACCACGTTTTTTGTAGACGTACGGTTGAAACCCTTGTTGTTCGAATTGTTTCGTTGTGCCTTTGTCTGCGCGTATGTGCAACTGGTCATTTACAACCAGAGCAAACATAGTGTCATCAGCAAAAAGACCGAAGCCACCAAACATTGAGCGTGATTTTATTTTTCCTAGGGACTCAAATAACTTCATCGAGTCCTTTAGTATCGGTTTATCCATGTTATTTATCTCGGTGTATTTGAACTACGCCACCAAATAAGCAGGTCCGAGAGATTAGCAAAATGTTGCAATTAAATTGTCAATAAGCCGTAAATTACTAAATTATTAGTAGTTACTGCATTTTGCCATCGGTAACCCCGCTACCATACCAACGAGTGGTTTAGGCCGGAAGCTTTGCGTCTCACTCTTTCGAGTGGTTTGCCCTGTGCGTGACTGATTGAATAGAATAAAGTTTTTGTTGAATGAAGCTCACACTTGATATTTCAAAATGTGATACTGCTTCAATTAATGATCTTTCCGTTGTGCATCTGGGTTCATTATAGTTGCTGATAAAAAAAGCGCACCTAAAGGTGCGCTTGATGAAATTAAACTCGAATTATCAATTAATTTAACGTCTTAACTGTACTTCGTTCAACAATTTCAGGGTGCATTTCGAAGACGCGTTTTTCGTGGTCTTTGTCTTTGATGCGCTCCAATAGAATTTCGAATGCATTCTTACCAACACGACGTTTTGGTTGGTGAACTGTCGTTAACGGCGGAGAGAAGTATTCAGCGAGTTCGATGTTGTCGTAACCGATCACTGAGATATCTTCAGGAATGCGGATGCCTTTTTCTTGCAGTCGGCTCATTAAGCCGAGTGCCATTGTGTCGTTAAAGCAGAATACCGCCGTTGGACGATCTTCCATCTCAACGATTTGTTCTGCAGCAAGAACAGCCGTATCACACTCGAAGTTGCCTTCGATGATCATATTGTCATCGGCAGAAATTTTAGCTTCGTTAAGTGCGCGCTTGTAACCGGCAATACGTTCAACACATGCTGCTTTGTCTAAGTGGCCACTTAAACATGCAATCTTAGAGTGACCGCGTTCAATAAGGTATTTGGTCGCTAGGTAGCCACCTTCTTCAGAGTTATCGATGATCTTATCAGCTTGAGAACTCTCTGGGCCCCAGTCCATAATAACTTTAGGGATGTCAGCGTGACGGTCTAACATCTCTCTTAGTTCTTCAGTTAGGTCAGAACACATAACTAAGATGCCATCTACACGTTTCTCTGCAAGCATTCGAATGTAGTCACGTTGCTTCTCATAGATACCGCCCGTATTACACAGGATCAAAGTGTAACCTTGACGGTAGCAGTAGCTCTCAACACCATCGATAACTTCAGAGAAGAATAGATTAGTTGATTGAGTCACTAGCATGCCGATGGTGCGTGTTGTATTACACTTCAAGCTACGAGCAACAGCACTTGGTGCATAGTTCAGTTCATCTACGGCTTTGTTTACTTTTTCTTGCGTTGCTTCTGCAACAAAGCGAGTTTTATTGATTACGTGAGAAACGGTTGTTGTTGATACGCCGGCTAAGCGAGCGACATCTTTTATAGTGGCCATGGTTTTATCCTATTAGAAGCTACTTTCCCAAAGTACGGAATAAAGTAGCCGTTAAGCTACCTAACTAAGAGCTTAAATTTGTAGGGCTCTTTGGGTACTAAAAGTGCTAAAAAACAAAAAACCGCTATTGAGCGGCTTGTCTTAACACCGAAATGCTCAAAACTATAATAAGCATAGCATTTCGTGAATGTTTCATATTTTATCGTTTGCGGTCACAATTTTAGACTGACTAGAAATTACTCGCAATAAAATTCACCCGGAAATCCGGGTGAATTGTCACATTCTTCTGAATTTATTTAACGAGTCATCCAATAAGCTATTCACCAGCTAAATATTGAGTGTCTAATTGACAGAATGCGAGTAGCAACGATGAGACGGAGGCGTAGAAACCGAATTCATCAACGTCATGACATTTCACGTTGAACTTTGGTAACCAAGTCAGCAGTTGTTGTTCGATAAACTGCTGTTGAGCGGCAAATGAATTCTCTAGTTCTTCTTCAATATTCGTTTCGTTTGAACGAATGATCAAGTTACCAAGGAAATCGAGTTCGATAGCAATGTGGTCTGCTGGCTCTTTTAGATCTTGGTTCACAACTAAGTTGTGCTTAGCCATGATCTCTACCATATCTTTTGCTGGCTTATCATTCAAAAGGCCAGTTTCGCCGATATACATTGAAGCGTAAGGAAGAGCGCCGTGCTTATCTGTCTTTAAGAAAAGATCGCAAAAGTCTGCAGACAGTTCTAGCTGAGCATCTTCACGAGTTTGTAGGCGGTTCAGCGCATCCACTAACTTATCAATCGCTGGCTTTAGTGTCTCATTTTCGCCTAAACCAGTTAGGAAAGAACGAATTTCAACAGAGTGGTAGTGATCGAGTTCTTCTTGAGTGAGCTCTTTGGCAAATAAGCTTGATAGCCACCAGTATATTTCTGCTCTTTGCTCGTTGAACGCTTTCGTATCTTTCATTTGTTAGATCCTGACTTAGTCTTGTGATGTTGCTTATATGCATCTTGAAGTCACTTGGGCATAAGCACACCAAGGCTGAATAACAAGGTTATTTGCGAAACGCAAAGTTACTCGTTAGTAGTAATGCCTATATTGAATTGCGATGGACGATAAATAGCAAGGTTTAAGATTGTCTTGTATCAAAAAAAATCCATGTTTCTGGCTTTTATCTTCTGTACCACTAGAATTGTTACTAGTTATGAATAGAATAGTCACTGAAACTATTAAATAAGAAAAGTGGTGTAGATGAGCTATCACGTATTAGTCGTAGAAGATGATGTGGTAACCCGCAGTAAACTGGTTGGATACTTCCAGAACGAGGGTTACACAGTGAGCGAAGCAGAAAGCGGCGCTCAAATGAGAAACGTGTTAGAAGAAAACAACGTTGACCTCATTATGCTGGACATCAACTTACCAGGCGAAGATGGATTGATGCTAACTCGCGAATTACGCAGTCAATCAGACATTGGAATTATTTTAGTTACTGGACGCACGGATAGCATCGACAAAATCGTTGGCCTTGAAATGGGCGCTGACGATTACGTTACTAAACCCTTCGAACTTCGCGAGTTATTAGTTCGAGTTAAAAACCTACTTTGGCGTATTTCTGCTGCTCGTAAAACAGCAGCGGGCGCAGTCGAAGAAATATCAGATGAGTCTGTGGTTCGTTTTGGTGAGTGGACATTTGATATCCCTCGTCGTGCGTTAAGCAAAAACGGCGAACCGGTGAAATTGACCAAAGCAGAATACGAACTGCTAGTGGCATTGTCTTCTTACCCTAACCAAGTATTAAGCCGCGAACGTATTTTGAATATGATTAGCCACCGAGTGGACGCGCCTAATGACCGTACTATCGACGTATTGATTCGTCGTATGCGTGCAAAAATGGAGTTTGATCCTAAGAACCCACAAATTTTTGTAACGGTTCACGGTGAAGGTTACATGTTCGCTGGTGATTGATTTCCTTCGGGAATGACCAATCAACAACGACATTTAAACGTAAAAAGCCGAGACACCATTGATGTCTCGGCTTTTTTATTGCTTAGCTTTCATTGTTAACGAACAGAGAACCTAAAAATACTTGCCGACTCAGTCTGCTCAGTATGAGTTTAAAGATTCAATTGGCTTACTGAGGCTGAGCCGCAGAAACTTCACCGTCATCTTCAACTAAGCTGGAAGCTTCTGGAATCACCGGCTCTTCAACAATGTCATTGCTTGTATCAAGCCAATCACGTAAATCTTGCCAAACTAATCCCATGGTTTCGTGCCAGTAACGCTCAGTCTGCTCAAGGTAGAGAGCTTTTGGCATGTACTTATTCCAAGGCTCAACAACGCCTTCTTGTGCAAGGTAGTTGGTTGGTGCAGGCAGTGGTTTCATACCAGCTGCATGGAATTCATTGAGTGCACGAGTCATATGGCTCGCTGAAGTCACCAGAACCATTTTTTTATTCTTAACGAACGCAGCGGCTTGGCGAGCTTCTTCCCAGGTGTCTTTTGCGGTTTCAAGCAGAATGATGTCGGGCTTTGCTACGCCTAGTGCTAATGCAACTTTAGCCATCATTCTTGCGTTACTGACTTCAGTGCCTGCGCCATAGCCAGACAAAATGAGTTTTGCACCAGGGTAAAGGCGTAGAATACGAATCCCTTCACTTAAACGCATCAGGCCGGTGCGGCTAAGTTCTGATGTCGGTGGAATTTGGTCGTCTACGACGTGACCACTTCCGAGAACCATTACGTAATCGACGGTTTCATCGACAGGTAAAAAAGCGGTGTGTTGCCTTTCCATTGGCATTAAAAGTTGACTAGAAACTGGTTGGAAAGCGATTAGGAAAATACCACATAGGGCTGAAAGGGTGATTAAGCAACCCGTCTTCCTTTTGGTAGTAAACATCACTAGGGCTAAACCCAGAAAAGCGAGAATTAACATTGCTGGCAGTGGCATCAATAGCGAAGACACTACTTTTTTCAGCTCAAACATATCCGAATAGTCCGAAAAAACATCACTTAGTAGTAAAAAGAGACATCGCCTCTTTATTCCTGAAATTCCTGTGACAGAATAGCAGGCACGATAGGACATAATAACTCAAGTAGCCGTGACTGAAGACCGTAATTTCGACGATATTGCCCACAAATTTGCAAAAAATATTTACGGCTCTGACAAAGGAGAGATCCGTCAGATCATCGTATGGGAAGATTTAGAACAAGCTTTGAGCAAGTTTGAGCAATCAGCTTCTCCGCTGCATGTGCTTGATGCTGGAGGCGGCCTTGCACAGATGTCGCAAAAAATTGCGTCGCTTGGGCATAACGTTTCTCTGTGTGATCTCTCTTCTGAAATGCTGAAGCTCGCAGAAGAAAGTATCAGCGAAGCGGGTTTGCTAGAGCAATATCGATTTATTCATTCACCAGTACAAAAAGTCGCAGAACATCTCGATGAGAAAGTCGATTTTGTGATGTTTCATGCCGTAATGGAATGGTTAGCCGATCCTAAAGAGGCGCTTGATTTATTGCTTGAACAAGTTAAACCGGGTGGCGTTGCCTCGATAATGTTTTACAACCACCACGGATTAGTCCTGAAAAATGTGATTTGTGGCAACATTCCTCATGTATTGAATGGGATGCCACATCGAAAACGGTTTAAGCTGCAACCACAAAAAGGCTTGAAGCCAGAAGAGGTTTACCAATGGATAGAAGACGCCGGTCTAGAAATCTGTGGTAAATCAGGCATTCGTTCCTTCAGTGACTACATAGGTAATATGGAGTACATAGGCGATTACCAATTTGAAGATGTATTGGAACTAGAAAAACAGCTATGTCGCCAAGAGCCATATCTGTCGCTAGGCCGTTATATTCACGTTTGGGCTCAAAAACCTGCGCAATAACAGCGGTGAATGTGGTAAAAGAAGCCACAACATGCGCTATGCAATCGTAAGAAGCCCGCGTCATAAAGAAATAGGCGTCATATCTAATACATTCGATATGACGAAGAACAGTAACAGGAACCACAATGAGTGAAATGACTCAAACTGCCGAAGAGCAGCCAATTGATGAGTTGGTGGGCTGGGTCAAGCAGCATGATTTTTCATTAAACTTGCCACCAGAGCGCTTAGCATTTTTGATTGCTATCGCAGTACTAAGCAATGAAAGGTTCGATGAAGAGTTGGGCGAGGGTGAACTGCACGATGCATTTACCATCGTCACTCGACTGTTTGAAGATACTGGCGAAGCGTCCGCGTTTCGTGCCAACAATGCCATCAACGAGTTAGTTAAACAGAAGTTGATTAGCCGCTTTACCAGCGAAATCACCGATGGTGCGAGTATTTATCGCTTATCACCATTGGCGATTGGTATTTCAGATTATTACTTACGCCACCGTCAGTTCTCTAAGTTAAAACTGTCTATCCAGCTTTCTATGGTTGCGGACGAGATGGCAAAAGCCATTGAAGCAGCACAAAAAGGCGGAACTCCAGGACATTGGAGAAAGAATGTTTACGGCGTGCTCAAGTATTCTGTTGGTGAAATTTTCGATCAGATTGATCTTAACCAACGTGTTATGGATGAGCAGCAGCAAACCGTTAAACAGCAAATTGCCGACCTTTTAAACAAGGATTGGCGAGAGGCGATTAACAACTGTGAAACCTTGCTTTCAGAAACCTCGTCCACACTAAAAGAATTGCAAGACACCTTGCAAGCGGCGGGGGATGAACTGCAAACACAGATCCTCGATATTCAAGAAATTGTTTACGGTGACGATGAACTCGAGTTCGTTGGCGAAACCCTGTTCGGCTTGCAGATGAAGCTAGACCGAATCACCAGTTGGGGCCAACAAGCCATCGATTTATGGATCGGCTACGACCGCCATGTTCACAAGTTCATCCGTACCGCGATTGATATGGATAAAAACCGCGCCTTTAGCCAGCGCTTGCGTCAGTCAGTCACTGACTACTTTGATGCGCCTTGGTTATTGACCTACGCCGATGCTGAGAAGCTGACGGATCTTCGTGATGAAGCGCTCGTGCTTCGTGATGACGAAGTGATGGGACAAGCACCAATCGACGTAGAGTACGAAGAATTTGAGCAAGTAAATGACCTGCTTTCAGATCGAATTGCAGAGATGTTAAAAGCTCACAAACAGCAAGGCGCGCCAATTGATCTTGGCCTTGTGTTACGCGATTACCTCGCTGCACACCCTCGCACACACCATTTTGATTTAGCCAGAATTGTTGTCGACCAAGCCGTGCGCTTAGGTTACTCAGAGTCTGACTATCAGGCTATTCAGCCAGATTGGCAGGCAATTAACGATTTCGGTGCAAAGGTACAAGCAAATGTCATTAACAAGTACTGATGATTACATGCCAGAGAAACTGGTAAAAGCGATAGCGAACCCACTGTTCCCTGCGCTAGATAGCATGCTGCGTTCAGGTAAGCATGTTTCAACAGAAGACCTAGATAACCACGCGTTGCTGTCTGATTTTGAAGTTGAGCTTCAGCATTTCTATCAACGCTACAATACGGAATTGGTAAAAGCGCCGGAAGGTTTCTATTACCTGCGTCCGCGTTCTACGTCTCTGATTGGTCGTAGTGTGTTGTCTGAGCTCGACATGTTGGTTGGAAAGGTGTTGTGTTTCTTATACCTAAGCCCAGAACGTCTTGCTCATGAAGGTATCTTCACCAACCAAGAACTGTTTGATGAGTTGATGTCGTTAGCGGATGAGAAAAAACTCATGAAGCTAGCAACCAACCGTGCGTCTGGTTCTGACCTAGATAAAGAAAAGCTGTTCGAAAAAGTACGTACTTCTCTACGTCGCTTACGCCGTATCGGTATGTTGATTGCGATTGGTGAAACCGGCAAGTTCCGTATCAGCGAAGCGGTATTCCGTTTTGGCGCTGACGTTCGTGTTGGCGATGATATGAAAGAAGCGCAGTTACGTCTTATCCGTGATGGTGAAGCTGTGGTGCATACCCAAGAGCCTAACCAAGGTAGCTTGTTGAATGAAGAGCAAGCAGAAGCCGCATCAGCAGTAGATGCAGACGTAGACGAAAACGGTCAACAAGACATTTTTAACGATCAAGCTGACTTTGACCTTGAGTCAAATGCTGGCGAACAAACAAAAGTAGAAGGTGAAGCATGATTGAAAGAGGTAAGTATCAATCATTAACCATGGTCAACTGGAACGGCTTCTTTGCGCGTACTTTTGATATTGATGGATTGGTTACAACGCTTTCTGGCGGTAACGGTGCGGGTAAGTCGACCACAATGGCGGCATTCATCACAGCACTGATCCCTGACCAAAGCCTTCTGCATTTCCGTAACACAACGGAAGCGGGTAGCTCACAGTCATCTCGTGATAAAGGCCTTTACGGTAAGCTTCAGCCAGGCGCATGTTATGCCGCACTAGATGTTGTGAACTCTCGTAATCAGCGTCTATTGTTTGCAGTAAAACTGCAGCAAGTCGCGGGTCGTGATAAGAAAGTCGACATTAAACCGTTCGTTATCCAAGGCCTTCCAAGCCATGTGAAACCAACGGATGTGTTGATTCAGAACGTTTCAGACAGCCACGCTCGCGTATGTCAGTTGAACGACGTGAAAGCGGCGGTTGCACAATACGAAGGCGCGCATTTTAAAGCCTTCTCTTCGATTGTTGATTACCACTCACAGATGTTTGAATACGGTGTGGTACCGAAGAAACTGCGTAACAGCAGCGACCGTTCTAAGTTCTACCGCTTAATTGAAGCATCACTTTACGGTGGTATCTCAAGTGCAATTACGCGCTCTCTGCGTGATTACCTTCTACCGCAAAACGGTGGTGTGAAGAAAGCATTCCAAGACATGGAATCAGCACTACGTGAAAACCGCATGACGCTAGAAGCGATCAAGACGACTCAGTCGGATCGTGACCTGTTCAAGCACTTGATCACTGAATCTACGAACTACGTGGCTGCGGACTACATGCGCCATGCAAACGATCGTCGTAACAAGTTAGATCAAACCATGAAGTTCCGTGGTGAACTGTTCGGTTCTCGTGAAACCTTGCTTGATCAAAACAATTTGTTGAATCGCGTTCAAGAAGAACTAGAACTACTTGTCGATCAAGAATCGGCACTAGAGCAAGATTACCAAGCGGCATCGGATCATCTTCAGTTGGTTCAAACTGCACTTCGTCAGCAAGAAAAAATTGCTCGCTACAGCGAAGATCTAGAAGAGCTGAATGAGCGTCTAGAAGAGCAGATTATGGTGGTTGAAGAAGCTCAAGAACGAGTACTTCTTGCTGAAGAGCAGGCAACCATCACTGAAGAAGAAGTGGATAGCCTGAAAACTCAGCTTGCTGATTACCAACAAGCATTGGATGTTCAGCAGACTCGTGCACTTCAATACCAGCAAGCGGTTCAAGCATTAGAGAAAACTAAGCAGCTACTTGGTGATGAGTCTATTACGGCAGAAAGCGCACTAACTCTGGTTTCTGAGCTAAAAGCACAAGAAGAATCAAGCACTCAAACGCTGCTGTCTACTAAACATAAACTAGACATGTCTTCTGCTGCTTCTGCGCAGTTCGACAAAGCGCTCGCTCTTGTTAAAAGTATTGTGGGTGACGTTGAGCGTAAAGAAGCGTCTCAAAGCGCTAAGCAAGCTTTAGAAAAAGGCCGTAACGCAAAACACGTTGTTGAAAATGAACAGCAGTGGCGTGCTCAGCACCGCGATATGGCTCGTGATGTGGCTCAGCAGCGTCAAGCAAAAGAGCTAGCGACTGAATACCAAAAGCAACACAACATCTCACTGACTGACGAAGCGGTTTTCGATGAAGAACGTGAACGTCATGCTATGCAGATCGAGTCTCTTGAGTACGCTCAAGAAGAGCTGCGTGAAGCGAAGAGTGAGCAACGTCGTGTACAACAAAACCACGATCAAGAGATTCAAAAACTTGAGTCTATTGCTCCAGCATGGATCACGGCAAACGATGCGCTTGAAGCATTAAGAGATCAAACCGACGCTGAGCTAGAAGATAGCCAAGCGGTGATGACTCAAATGCAACAAGTGCTTGAAGATGAGAAATCTCAAGCGGTAGCAAAAGATCAGTTGGCTACGCGCCGAGCTGAACTTGAGCACGAAATTGAGCGTTTAGCGTCTCCAGGTGGTTCTAACGATCCTCGCCTCAAAGGCCTAGCGGATACGCTTGGTGGCATGCTGCTTTCTGAGATCTACGATGATATCACTATTGGTGATGCGCCGTACTTCAGTGCGATGTACGGCCCGGCTCGTCACGCAATTGTGGTTTCTGATCTTGATGGTATTAAAGAGAAGCTGGTGGATCTTGATGATTGTCCAGAAGACCTTTACATCCTAGAAGGCGATGTCGACGCGTTTGATGACAGTTCATTCAATGCCGATGAGCTTGAAGGCGCAGTGTGTGTTCAGCTGAACGATCGCCAAATGCGTTACTCTCGTTTCCCTGAGATCCCACTGTTTGGCCGTGCGGCTCGTGAACAACGTCTAGAGAAATTGCGCGAAGAGCGTGACGTTGTGGTTGAAAACCACGCGAAGGCAGCGTTTGACTCCCAAAAACTGAATCGCCTATACCAAGCATTCAACAGCTTTGTTGCGAAGCACCTGCACGTTGCGTTTAACGCAGACCCAGAGCAAGCACTTGCTGCGATTCGTGATAAGCGTAATCAAATTGTTCGTTCTCTGGCTGAGCTTAACTCTAAAGAGCAGCAGCAACGCAGTCAGCTTCTACAAAGCAAGCAGGCACTTGGTGCGCTAGATAAATTAGCACCAATGGTTCGTATTTTAGAAGACGAAACATTGGCTGAGCGTTTAGCTGAATTAGAAGCGCAACTAGAGCGTTTAAGTGAAGCGAAATCTTACTTGAATACGCACGGCAAGGCGCTTACTTCTCTAGAACAGTTCGTATCTGCACTAGACGCTGACCCAGAGCAATTCGAAGCTTTGGAAGCAGAGTACCGTCAAGCAGACAACGCGCTACAAACGCTAAAAGGCAAAGTGTTCGCACTGTCTGATCTGATTGAGCGTCGTCATTACTTTGCTTACGCGGATTCTGTTGATTTGCTTAATAAGAGCAGTGAACTGAGCGAGCAACTGAAAGCGAAGTTGGTTCAAGCTGAACAAGCAAGAACCAAAGGCCGCGATGGCTTGAAGCAAGCTCGCGAACAGATGAACCAATACAACCAAGTATTGGCGGCACTGAAGAGCTCACATCAAGCGAAGCAAGAAACGGTTCAAGAGTTCAAACAAGAGCTACAAGAGTTCGGCGTAAACGCTGACGAAGGCGCTGAAGAGCGTGCTGTACGTCGTCGTGACGAGCTTCAAGAGCGTCTGCACACATCTCGCAGCCGTAAGAGTGAATACGAGCGTACGATTACGTCAACTGAACTTGAGATGAAAGCACTGGCTAAGCGTCTTAAGAAAGTTCAAAAAGAGTACACCGAGCTTCGTACTTTCGTTGTTGCAGCGAAAGCGGGTTGGTGTTCAGTACTTCGTTTAGCGCGTGAGAATGATGTTGAACGTCGTCTGCATAAACGTGAACTGGCTTATCTAACGGCAGGCGAGCTTCGCTCTATGTCGGATAAATCACTGGGTGCGCTACGTCTGGCGGTAGCCGACAATGACGACCTGCGTGATTCGCTGCGTTTATCTGAAGACAACGCGCATCCAGAGCGTAAAGTTCTGTTCTACATTGCGGTTTACCAACACCTTCGTGAGCGTATTCGCCAAGATATTATTCACACGGATGATCCGGTTGAAGCAATCGAAGAGATGGAAGTGGAGCTAGCTCGACTAACAGAAGAGTTGACGCAGCGTGAAAATCGCCTGGCAATCAGCTCTGAGTCCGTAGCAAGCATCATCAAGAAAACGATTCAGCGCGAGCAGAACCGTATTCGAATGCTGAACCAAGGGCTGTCGAACATCTACTTTGGTCAGGTTAAGGGCGTACGTCTGAACGTTAAGATTCGTGAAAGCCACGAGATCTTGCTATCAGGGCTAGCGACTCAGCAAGAGCAACACAAAGACTTGTTTGAATCAACACGCTTTACCTTCTCAGAAGCGATGGCGAAGTTGTTCCAACGTGTTAACCCACATATCGATATGGGTCAACGTTCTCCACAAGTTCTAGGTGAAGAGCTACTGGATTACCGCAACTACCTAGAATTAAGTGTTGAAGTTAACCGTGGTTCAGACGGTTGGTTACAAGCGGAATCGGGCGCACTGTCTACGGGTGAAGCGATCGGTACTGGTCAGTCTATCCTACTGATGGTTGTTCAGAGCTGGGAAGAAGAGTCTCGTCGACTTCGTAGCAAAGACATCGTTCCATGTCGTTTGTTGTTCCTTGATGAAGCAGCTCGTCTGGATGCGAAATCTATCTCTACCTTGTTCGAACTGTGTGACCGTTTAGGTATGCAACTTTTGATTGCAGCACCAGAGAACATTAGCCCTGAGAAAGGCACAACCTACAAACTGGTTCGTAAGGTCTTTAAAGATCACGAGCACGTACATGTTGTTGGCCTGCGCGGTTTTGCTCAAAACAAACCGGCATCCCCAGTTCAAGAGCTTATTGAAGAAGCTGAGCAATAACCTTGATAGCCGAGCAATAAGCTTGATAACTGAGTTATAAGCTCGAAAGCGACTCAATGATATTTGTACAAAGCCCCTAATCAATAGGGGCTTTTTTGTATCTTGAATCTAATTTCCTCAACTGAACTCCTCTCGCCTAATTCTTTTATCGATACTGATAAGACCACTCATACCTTGTGGTTATTATCAATGGAACTTGTTTGAGGTCACACGCACAAAACCACAAATAATGTATGGTAATGACATAGATTTAATAATATTAATAATATTGTATTACTTAAATTTTAATTATTGATAACTCGCGTGTGCGAAAGGTAAAGGTAGGACTTAGGTATGATTCAAATCGTGATTGATGGGAAATATCGAATCGTCGAGCAAGGACAAACCGTTCTTGAAGCGGCAAAAACATGTGGTTTGGAAATCCCATCTTTATGTGGTTTGAACAAAACAGCGGATAAAGTGCCGTGTGATTTGTGTGTCGTTGAAGTTGATGGCGTTGGTGTTACTCGCTCTTGTGAGCTTGAAGTGTCTAATGGGTTGAATATTACCACTCAGTCAAAACAGTTAACGAATCATCGACAAGAAGCGTTGAATCGCATTATGACCGATCACTACGCTGACTGTGAGGCGCCATGCCAAACAGCCTGTCCTGCTGGGGTCGACATCCAATCTTACCTGCACCATATTGCTCAAAATGATCACATCAAAGCGATTGAAGTGATCAAAAAGACATTACCAATGCCGCTTTCAATTGGTCGTGTGTGTCCTGCTTTCTGTGAAACCGAATGTCGTCGTAACTTGGTTGATGAATCCATTGCGATTCGCCAACTCAAACGACACGCTGCCGACGCGGATTTAGCGACTCAAGAGAGCTACATGCCAGCTAAGAAACCGAATAAAGGCAAGAGTATTGCAATTGTCGGTAGTGGCCCCGGTGGGCTTACGGCGGGTTATTACCTATCTAACGAAGGCTATGATGTCAGTGTCTATGAGTCGATGCCGCAAGCGGGTGGTTGGCTGCGTTACGGTATCCCTGAATATCGCTTACCTAAGTCGATTCTAGATAAAGAAATCGAGTTGATGTGTCGCAACGGAATGGTGGTTGAGTGCGGTAAAAAACTCGGTGTTGATTTTACACTGTCTGATTTAAGTAACGATTTTGATGCGGTTTGTTTAGCCGTTGGTGCATCGCAAGCGGTCGAGATGAATTACCCGGGTAGCGAACTCGGAGGTTGTTATTTGGGTGTCGATTATCTGAAAGATTACGTGACCGACCAGCAGTACGTCACTGGTAAAAAGGTTGCCGTGATCGGTGGCGGTAATACAGCGATTGACTGTGCTCGAACCGCAGTTCGTGATGGCGCGGATACTACGCTGATTTATCGTCGTACTCGAGATGAGATGCCAGCAGAAGATTACGAAATCGAAGAAGCTGAACATGAGGGTGTGAAGTTCCACTTCTTAACCAACCCTGCAGAAAACATAGCCGATGAAAATGGTCTTGTATCAGAAATACGATTAGAACGAATGGCTTTGGGTCCTGCTGATGCTTCAGGCCGCCGCAGCCCTAAACCAACGGGCGAGTTCTTTGTTGAAGCGTTTGATACGGTTATTGCTGCCGTGTCGCAAAAGCCTGATCTGAGCTTTATGGACAATGAAGCGATTGATATTCCTCTTACTCGTTGGAATACCGCAGATGCTGATCCACAAACCATGCATACCGGAACCGGAAATATTTTCAGTATTGGTGATTTCCGACGCGGCCCTGCAACCGCAGTCGAAGCGGTGGGGGATGGGCGTATTGCTGCACAAGCGATCGATCGCTTCTTCCACGGTGATATGGAAAATATTCCGGCCAAACCGTTTAACTCAAGAAAGCACAAACAGCTCAAAGCGGTGGATCCTGAGCAATACAAATCTATACAACGCATGGCGCGCAAGATCATGCCTGAGCTAACGCCCGAACAGCGTGAACAAAGCTTCGATGAAGTAGAAACAGGGTTTGATAATGCCGATGCAATCGCTGAAGCTGCAAGATGTCTAGAGTGTGGCTGCCAAGCTAATACAGATTGCGACCTACGAGACTACTCGACTGAATACAAAGCAACGCAAACCCATCCTGAATACAAAATCGATGTGGCTTCGAATGAGAGTTGGCAGGCGATTCGTGCTGAAGAAGCGAAGGTCGGGTTAACAAGACAAAAATTTTCGGTCGATGACAGTTCTGAGTTCATTATCTTTGACGCTAACCGCTGTATTAGTTGTGGCCAGTGTATCCAAGCGTGTCGAGAACAGAATGTTCATGGCGTTCTAAGCTTCATGAACCAATCGGATGGCAAACCTGCATCAAGACCAGAATGTCGTCCTAACTTTGGGGCGGACAAGACCTTAATGGGCGACTCAAACTGCGTTCAATGCGGATCGTGTATTCAGGCGTGTCCAACCGGTGCAATGGTCGATGCTCGCGACAGAAAGCAGGGAGACACAGACGTACTCAAGAAAGTCGATACCATCTGCACTTATTGCGGTGTGGGTTGTAAGTTAACCATGCATATCGATGAGCAGAAAAACAAAATTCGCTATATCGAAGGCGGAGACTCTCCGGTTAATGAAGGCATGTTGTGTGTTAAGGGACGATTTGGCTTCGATTTTGTGGGCAGCGATGCGCGTTTAACCACACCATTAATTCGTAAAGATGGCTGGTTGCAACCTGCAAGTTGGGATGAGGCAGTTAAGCTTATTGCCGAGAAGTTTACTGCGATTAAGCAAGGCTTTGGCAGTAACGCTTTAGCGGGGTTCTCGTCGGCGAAAACCACCAATGAAGATAACTATGCCTTCCAAAAATTCATACGTCGTGAACTCGGTACCAATAACGTCGATCACTGTGCGCGCCTTTGTCACGCATCTACTGTTACTGGTTTAGAGGCTTCGCTAGGTAGCGGGGCGATGACCAATGATATTCCAAGCATCAAGCACTCAGATGTGATCTTTATTATTGGCTCCGACACCACGTCAGCACACCCAATTATTGGCTCGCATATCAAGCAAGCTGTGAGGCATGGTGGAGCGAGATTGATCGTTGCCGATCCAAAACGAATCGATATTGCTGACCATGCTGAACTTTATTTAGCGCACCGACCGGGTACTGATGTAATGTTGATCAATGGTGTGATGCAGCAAATCATCAAACACGGTTGGTACGACCAAGAGTATATCGAAGACCGTGTGGATGGCTTTGATACCTTGCTTCAAGAGGTAATGTCACCAAGTTATTCACTAGACAAAGTGGAGCTGGTAACTGGCGTTAAAGCGGAAGACATCTTCGCAATGGCGCGATTGATTGGTACTGCAGAGCGTACAGCGGTGTACTACTCGATGGGCATTACGCAACATACCACTGGTCACGATAACGTTCGATCAATCGCTAACCTACAGCTCTTGTGTGGCAATATCGGAATTGAAGGCGGCGGTATCAACCCATTACGTGGTCAATCCAATGTTCAGGGTGCGTGTGACATGGGCGCATTGCCAAATAACCTTCCGGGTTATCAGAAAGTGTACAACCCAATGGTTCGTCAAAAATTCGCGATGGAGTGGGGTGTTTCTGACCTACCGGCTGAAACAGGCTTAACGTTGACCGAAATTATTGATGGAGCGTGTCATCGAGATGTTCGTGGTCTGTACGTAATGGGCGAGAACCCAGTGCTGAGTGACCCGAACCAAGCGCATGTGATTGAAGGTCTTGAAGCGTTAGATTTCCTCGTGGTTCAAGATATTTTCTTAACCGAAACCGCTCAATATGCCGATGTGGTGCTACCGTCTTGCTCGTTTGCTGAGAAGTCTGGTCATTTTACTAATACCGAGCGTCGTGTTCAGCGTATTAACCCGGCGGTATTGCCTCCAGGTGAAGCGAAAGAAGATTGGGTGATTATCCAAATGCTAGCCAACGCAATGGGCGGTGGTTGGGACTATAACACCGTTGCCGATATCACCAATGAGATAGCACGTGTAACACCACAGTATGGTGGTTTACGTTGGGAGAACATTACGGTCAATGGCGTGCAATGGCCGAGTAATAAGAATAACCCTGATGGCACTCGTATCATGCACCAGACCCAATTTACCCGTGGGCGTGGTCAAATGGAGGCGATTCCGTTTAGATACGCTGCTGAGCTACCGGATGAAGAGTATCCGTTAGTTCTAACGACAGGGCGTATCTTAGAGCAATTCCATACAGGCACTATGACGCGTAAAACCAAAGGCCTGGATAACTTAGCGGGGCCACGTGCAATGGTCAGTGTTCACGATGCTGAAGCGTTAGGAATCTCGAATGGTCAGATGCTCAAGGTGTCGACACGTCGTGGTGAAATAGAAATCGCGGCGTTTGTGACTAAGCGAATGCAAAAGGGTGTGGTGTTCATTCCATTCCATTTTGTTGAATCGCCGGTTAACCGTTTGACGACCACAGCGACCGACCCACACGCTAAGATCCCTGAGTTTAAGGTGGCGGCGGTGCGGATTGATCCAATTCGAGAGCCTGTAATTGAATCTACAGAGACTTAACCTAATCCGCTAATTTAACCGCAGATACTAAAAAGCCGCGTAACTCTCAGAGTTATGCGGCCTTTTTTATAAGCTCTATTAGGTATCAAGTGACCTAGTCAGCAAATCGCTTAGTTTGGAACAATCTCGTTACCGTGAACACCGAATTGCTTGGCAGCGTAGGCAACGCGCTCTGCTGGTTTCGGGTATTCAGCCGGTGTACCAAGGTTCTCAATATGGTGCAATCGAGGCAATAAACCTGCGCCGTTCGCGATTTGGATAGCCAAACCTGGACGTGCGTTAAGCTCAAGTACCATTGGGCCTTCTTCTTGGTCTAGAACCATGTCAGTACCCATGTAACCAAGACCTGTCATTTCCCAAGCGCTTGAAGCTAGTGTTAGCAGTTTTTCCCAGTGTGGTACCTGAAGTAGCGCCAACTCTTTACCCGTATCTGGGTGGTGAGTCACTGGGTGGTCAAATTGAACCGCACGAACGGCTTTACCCGTAGCGATACAAATACCTACGCCCACAGCACCTTGGTGCAAGTTAGCTTTACCATCAGAAGCCGAAGTCGATAGACGCATCATCGCCATTACAGGGTAGCCCTTGAATACAATGATTCGTACATCTGGTACACCCTCGTAACTGAAGCCGTCAAAACACTCGTCAAACTTGATGAGGTTTTCAACTACAGCAACATCGTTCTTACCACCGAGTGAGAAAAGACCCGCGAGAGCGTTACTGATGTGGCGCTCTACGTCTTCTTCATTGATAGTCGAACCCGATGGCTTGGTGTAAACGCCGTCCTTGTGAGAAGTCACAACAAGGATACCTTTACCACCACTGCCTTGAGCTGGCTTGATTACGAAACCCGGCCACTCTTTTACCATCTTGTGGATTGTTTTTACTTCAGCTTGATGACCAATCACGCCAATCAGTTTTGGTACAGTAGCACCAGCCTGTTCAGCAATGATCTTCGTCTTAAGCTTGTCATCAACGAGTGGATACTTGGAACGATCATTGTAGCGACCAATATAACTATGGTTACGCTTGTTCATTCCCATTATGCCTTTGTCTTTCAACCTAAACGGTGAAGTAAACTGATCAAACATAACTTAGTCCTCCGCTAGCGGTTTAAAGCGACGAAGCTCGGTTAGACGGTATCCTGTGTAGTTACCTAGTAGCAAGATGGTCGCTAGAATAACAAGTTGTAAACCAATAAAGTTAAACGTTAAGTGCTGAATGAACGGGTTAGTCATGCCTAAGTAAACAAGAACCGCAGTGAATAGAGAACCACCACCTTGCAGCATTACTTCCTTCGCGCCTTCTTCTTCCCATAGGATAGACATACGTTCGATAGTCCAAGATAGGATAATCATTGGGAAGAACGTAATGGATAGACCTTCAGTCAGACCCACTTTAAACGCGACCACAGTGAATACAGAAATAATCATGATTACCGTGATGATTACGGCGGATATCCTGGCGACCAGCAGTAAGTTGAGCTTGGATAAGTAACTTCGAATAATAAGACCTGTACCTACGATAAGTAGGAAGCCGACAATACCCGTTACCAATTGTGTTTGTACAAAGGCTACCGCAATCAGTACAGGCATGAACGTACCAGACGTTTTCAGACCGATGATGACACGTAGGAACACAACAATCAGAGCACCGATAGGAATCAGCATGATGGTTTTAAACATCGCTTGCTCTTCTAGCGGCAGACTATGAATGGAAAGGTTTAACAGTTGATCCGCAGAGACTTTACTGTTGGTTGCTTCAGTGGGAGTCACCTCCTGAGCAATCATCGAGAAGTGAACTTTACTGTTCTGACCGCCAACCACGTCTAATAGAGATACATTTGATTCATCCCAAATTAGCAGGTTTGGCTGAACTTGCTGTTCGCTTGATTCAGGAGAGAATAAAACCCATTGGTCGTTATCCCAGATCTGGTTCATTTGCTGGATAGATTGACGACGACGTCCATCTTCTAGCTCGATAACACCAACCACTTTATTGTGAATGTTTGCTGCTGAAAGTAGCTTGTGTGTCGCTTCCACTTTAGTCATGTTATTCAGAATAAGCGCTGAGTTTTGGCTGTCTGGATCGTTAAGTGTTTTGATGAGCTCACGGGTAAAAGTGAGGTTGTCTGCAGAACGCTTTGTCGCTCTATCAATCAATGCAAAAGAAGCGGCTTCTTCAGGGCCGTCGAAGCTTGGCTGTGCGACTTCGCCTTCTGGCGGTATAGCATCAACTTTTGCTTGGTTGTCGACTAGGAATTGTGTTTTGTAGTAGATAGTTTGAGGGCCATCTGCGTATCGAATAGACCACTCTGCGCGGCGACCTGATTCGGTATTCAAGTAAGAGATACCATAACCTGGCGATGAAGCCGATTCGCCGATAAGTGTGTAGTTAGACTGAGTATGAGGAGCCGCTAAGGAAACTTTTGCTTCTTTGCCTACTGCGTTGAACTCGATGCGAGCTTCAACGTCCCAAACCTGTCTGGTTTCCCCTGGAGTCCAAGGTACACCGTAGGTCGTATGTCTGAACATACTCAGTGTTATACCTGCCACAATAAGCAGGAATATAGAGATATAAAATGGAATTCTTGACGTCATAGCTTACCCTACTATTGTTATTTAACTTCCGTTTGTACGTACTTTTTACTTACATCTACTAGCGCTATGTCTTTGATAAATTCGCGCCCTAATAGTACAGGGTGACTCATTTGAGAGCGATCCGCCAATGTAAATTGCGCTTTTTCATGGATTTTTCCAACTTTCACCCATAATTCGATCACAGCTCGACGTTCTGCCTGATCATTGGTTGATTGACGGATTTTTACATAACGTACAACAGGCGCTTCAATCCATTTCTGGTCTTCTTCCGCTTGGGCTTTGTCGTCTAGGTGAAATTTAACCCAGTTCTTGCCGTTACGTTCGAATTCTTTGATATCGACAGCGTTTAAAGAAGAGGTGGTTGCACCTGTATCAACACGAGCATCAAAGCTTTGCTTGATAGAGTCGATAAACACTTTTTCGATGCCGCCAAGGATAGTCGGTTGTGATATAGGAGCGATAGGAGCAACGGCAATAGCGACCGGTTCCTCTTCCTCTAGCTCTTCAATAACCTTGTGTTCCATGCTCGTTAGATGGGTATCTAATTGACTAGAAAGGGTAGTAATTTCGTCTTCTAAGCTTTCAATATAGTCACTTTGATTGCTTAGTTGCAGTTCAAGATTTTGAACCTTATTTGCGATGTTTGTCTCTGAGCGGGAAATAGCGTCGAGAGTTTCTTGGTGGTAGGTAGCACCATTTGTAAGAGTACAACCAGAGAGCAAACCAACCGCCACAATAGGCGATAATCGCTTAAACATAAAAAAACCTTTGAGAATTAGAGAATAGTTCAGACTATTTAGAAGTTTAGCCCACAAAAAAGGATGCGTGAAGCATCCTATTGTAAGAGTCTGGTCATATTGAATCGCAATGTGAGCGCTACGCCAATTATTGCTATTTGGAATAGCTCACTTATTAAACACAAGTCAATTTTTGTTCAATTCTTAAGCTAAGGAAGCAAGGTTCACCGCGAAATTAACAGTGGCTTTTTGACCATGCAAGCAATTGTTTTTCTGCCTTAATAGGCTTGTGCTTTATTTACTCAATATGCCACTGCTTTGTGTGCAGTAAATCTATGGCTTTGTTGCTACCAGAATCGCACGTCTCGGTGCAGGGTGACCTTCAACCGTTTTACTTGGATCGTTCGGATCGAGGTAATCTGGAAGAGAGTTGTGTGTCATCCATTCTGTGGTGCGTTGTTCACCAATTGTCGTGACATTTTCGTCAACGATTCGTACGTCTTCAAAACCAACTTGTTCTAGCCAGCGTTTCAGTGCGCGAGCTGAAGGGAAGAAGTAGACGTTTCTCATTTGCGCGTAACGGTCAACCGGAACTAATACTGCGTTCTCATCGCCTTCAATCACCAAGGTTTCAAGAACCAGTTCACCGCCAGACACCAATTGGTCTTTCAGTTGAATCAAGTGGTCCAGTGGTGAACGACGATGGTAAAGCACGCCCATGCTGAATACCGTGTCGTAGGCTTCTAGCTTTGGGAGCTGCTCAATACCTAGAGGTAATAGGTGAGCTCGTTGGTCATCGCCCATCAACTTACGAATTGCTTCAAACTGAACCAAGAATAGGTGGGAAGGATCGATACCAACCGTTAAGCGAGCACCTTCACCCAGCATGCGCCACATGTGGTAACCATTGCCACAACCTACATCGAGAACCGAACGGTTTTTTAATGGAGATATATGTGGAAGCACACGATCCCATTTCCAGTCACTGCGCCACTCTGTATCGATATGGATGTCGTGAACCGTATAAGGACCTTTTCTCCACGGGTGGAAAGTCTTCAATAAGCTTTCTAGCTTTTTCAGTTCGCCTGTGTGGTATGGCGTAGAACTACCAATCGTCACTGAATTTTTCAGGTCAACTTGATCTGGCACGTCTTGTGGAATCTTGTTTAGTGCACGTAGCCAGCGGTCAAAGTCACCGTGCTCTGCATTTTGCCAATCGGTCAGTTGCTGTGGCAGGACATTTAGCCACGGCTGAAGGCGAGTATCTTGGGCAATAAGTTGATAAAAATTGGCAAAATTAAACATAGGTTTTCACTGAGTTGGTGGTGTAGAAATTAAATTTGTCACTCCATTAAGAGTGTGGACAAACATGCTAGGGAATCTCGTTTATCGTGTTTGATAAGAGATCCCCAATTCGTTTGTTCCTCGCTCTTGAGGATGACATTTTAGTACGTGCTAACGGTGTCGCGACGGTTACGTAATCTAAAATGTTTACTTTATCGCGAACATTGAACCAAAGTTGAAACATTGGAACCAGACTTCGCTGCTTGAGAAGCCAATCTTATCAAATCGCTCTCTGTGAACAGGGATCGAATCCGGGCGCATCACGTTTTCAATTGCGCTACGTTTCTGACTTACTTCTAGCTCGCTGTACCCGTTAGCACGTTTGAAATCATGGTGCAGGTCGATAAGCAGTTCATTTGAGCTTTCATCTTCGAATACGTATTTTTCTGACAGGATTAAGATCCCGCCTGGGCGCAGGCCAGCATGAATTTTCTCAAGCAGAGCGTATCGATCGTCTGGAGAAAGAAATTGCAGCGTAAAGTTAAGCACCACAACAGAAGCGTCTTTGATTTCCACTTCACGGATGTCGGCTTCAATCACTTCTACCGGTGTGTCACTGCGGTAAGCATTAACGTGCAATTTGCAGCGCTCAACCATGGCTTCTGAATTATCGATCGCGAAAATCGTGCAGCCTTCTTGCTGAATGTGACGACGCATAGAAAGTGTCGCAGCACCAAGCGAGCAGCCAAGGTCGTAAATATTTGAGTGTGGCTTTACAAAGCGCTCAGCCAGCATGCCGATTGCAGAGATGATATTGCTATAGCCAGGCACCGAACGTTGAATCATATCCGGAAATACTTCAGCAACCCTTGCATCAAAGGTGAAGTCTCCAATTTTATCAATAGGAGCGGAAAAGATATTGTCTGTGTTGCTCATAGCATTTTCTCTCGACAGTCAGCGTAATTGGCACAAAATTCGTACCAAATAAAAGGGGGCGTATTTTACGTAAAAAAAACGCCACTGTCACGAAAACTGAGATTTAGCTCAAGGTTCGAAGCTACTTACAAGTGAGAGGTTAAAACATCGAGATTTGGTGATTGCCTTTTTGAGCTGGAAACTGAGCCAGTTCGGGCAGTAATAATGATGTATTTTCAGAGACTTGCTTTTGTAGCCTCTTATAAATAGCAATCGCAAGTTCAGGTGCGTGGTTATTGTCTGGGGTGTGGATCATTAAATAGGGCTGCTTGCCTTCATTAAGCCAGTTTGGGATTTTGGCAAACCAAGGCTTAAAAAACTCAATATTAGGTTCTTGGTCTGGGTGACCAATAAATCGAATCATCGGGTTATTGGCGGTAGCAATTGCATGAACAGGAACACGCGGTTTTTTCTGATGCGCATCGATCACCGCTTCTGTGGTGGGTGGCGCAGAGAAAACGGGGCGGCTGTCCATAATGATGCGATTGATGCCTTCCTCAACCAGCCATTGGTTGAAGCGTTTTTCCGCATCGCCCTTATCAAAGAAACCTAAGTGTCGAACTTCGACGCCAAGCTACATATCTTTTGGGAATAAGGTGCAAAACTTTTGTAGGGCAGGCAGCATGCTGGGCTCAAAACTGTGCGGCAGCTGAATCGTCCATTGACCAATACGGTCATGCAGTGGCGACATCGTCATCAAGAACTCTTTGAGTTCGGCTTGGCAGTGTCTCAGTTGTTGCTGGTGGGTGATGAATTTGGGCAATTTGAAGGTGAACTTGAAATCATCGTGACTGGCGGCTTTCCAATTGTGAACGGTAGACATACTTGGCGTAGCGTAAAAGGTGGTGTTGCCCTCAACGGTATGGAAAACTTGGGTGTATTTTTCCAAGCGTTCGGCAGGCTTGGTGCCTTTACCGTAGAACTGACTTTGCCACTCAGAATGAGACCACATAGTTAATCCAAGTCTTAGAGGTAAAGTTTCTGTTGTTATTACACGATTATCCATCTATTACACCGTTATCCATCACGCCATCAGTCATTACAAAAAGTTTTTGGGTTGAAACGAAAATCTACTTTACGAGAGTTTTGCTGATTAAGGTACTTTCGAGATATAATTATCGCAATTTTTTCGGTTTTGATGAATCTTTGCGCACTTGATGGGCTAAAAAGCAGCAAAGCCAGATAAAACACAATAAATTCGAATGTGGAAGGTCGATTTTAAGCGAGTTTCCGCGTATAAATGTTCCTTTGCTCTGTTGTGTGGAATGACCACTGACAGCTTGGAAATTAGTAAATAATTAAGAGATTGGGAAATTCATTATGCGTACCCATTACTGTGGTAACCTGAACAAGTCCCTGGCGGGACAAACTGTAGAATTGTGCGGCTGGGTAAACCGTCGCCGTGATTTAGGCGGTCTTATCTTTATTGATATGCGTGATCGTGAAGGCATCGTTCAGGTTGTTGTCGATCCAGATATGAAAGATATCTTCCCGATCGCTAACCAACTGCGTAATGAATTCTGTATCAAGTTTACTGGTGAAGTACGAGTTCGTCCGGACAGCCAAGTAAATAAAGACATGGCTACTGGTGAAGTAGAACTTTACGCGACGGGTCTAGAGATCATTAACCGTTCAGAAGCGCTTCCACTAGACTTCAACCAAACGAACTCTGAAGAGCAGCGTCTTAAGTACCGTTACATCGATCTTCGTCGTCCAGAAATGAGCGACCGTATTAAGCTTCGTGCACGTGCTTCTAGCTTCGTTCGTCGTTTCCTAGATGAGAACTTATTCCTAGACATCGAAACGCCAGTACTAACGAAAGCGACACCAGAAGGTGCTCGTGACTACCTAGTACCAAGCCGTGTTCACAAAGGTAGCTTCTACGCACTTCCTCAATCTCCTCAGCTTTTCAAGCAACTGCTGATGATGTCTGGTTTTGACCGTTACTACCAAATCGTTAAATGTTTCCGTGATGAAGATTTACGTGCTGACCGTCAGCCTGAATTTACTCAAATCGATATCGAAACATCTTTCATGACTTCTCAAGAAGTACGTAACGTGACTGAGAAGCTTGTTCACGATATGTGGAAAGAACTTCTAGATGTTGAACTAGGTCAATTCCCAGTAATGCCTTTCTCTGAAGCGATTCGTCGTTTCGGTTCTGATAAGCCAGATCTACGTAACCCACTAGAGCTAGTTGACGTTGCTGACTTGGTTAAAGATGTTGAATTCAAGGTATTCTCTGGCCCAGCTAACGACGAAAAAGGTCGCGTAGCAGTTATCCGTGTTCCAGGTGGTGCTAAGCTAACTCGTAAGCAAATCGACGGCTACGCTGAACATGTAAACATCTACGGCGCGAAAGGCCTAGCTTGGATGAAGGTTAACGACCGTGCTGCAGGCATGGAAGGTATTCAATCTCCAGTTGCTAAATTCCTAAGCGAAGACGTAATCAACGGTATTCTAGATCGTACTCAAGCTGAATCTGGCGATATCATTCTGTTCGGCGCAGACAAAGCGGGCATCGTTGCTGAAGCAATGGGCGCACTTCGTCTTAAACTAGGTACGGATCTAGAGCTAACAGACACATCTGCATGGGCTCCACTGTGGGTTGTTGACTTCCCAATGTTCGAAGAAGACGGCGAAGGTAACCTACACGCAATGCACCACCCATTCACATCACCACTAGGTGTGAACGCGGAAGAGCTAAAAGCGAACCCAGCAGCAGCAAATTCTGATGCATACGACATGGTAATCAACGGCTACGAAGTAGGCGGCGGTTCTGTACGTATCCACAACGCAGAAATGCAAACAGCGGTATTTGGTATCCTAGGTATCGAAGCACAAGAGCAACAAGAGAAGTTCGGCTTCCTACTTGAAGCGCTTAAGTACGGCACGCCACCGCACGCTGGTCTAGCATTCGGTCTTGACCGTCTAGCAATGCTGCTTTGTGGTACTGAGAACATCCGTGACGTTATCGCATTTCCGAAAACAACAGCTGCAGCATGTCTACTGACAGACGCGCCAAGCCTAGCGAACCCAGCATCACTGGAAGAGCTAGCAATCGCAGTTAAACTAGCGAAGAAAGAAGACTAATCAAGCGATTAGCCTAACTTTCTACTGAAGCTTTGAGTTTTCGATAGAGCTAAATTTTGTAGTAGAACAATAAAATGCCCGTTAATTTGACGGGCATTTTTTTTTGCGTTCGATATACTAAGCTCATAAAGCATGTATAAATAATCAGTATTTGAAGTTATGTCTATTATCTTAGGGGTTGACCCTGGCTCACGCATTACCGGTTACGGTGTTATTCGTCAAAATGGCCGCCACCTATATTACTTAGGGAGTGGTTGCATTCGCACCTCAGAAAAAGAGTTGCCGGGTCGACTCAAGCAGATCTATGCAGGTGTGAGCGAAATTATTACTCAGTTCCAACCGGATGTGTTTGCGATAGAGCAGGTCTTCATGGCGAAGAATGCAGACTCAGCGCTTAAGCTTGGGCAAGCTAGGGGCAGCGCGATCGTAGCGGCTGTAAATGCGGATTTGCCTGTTCATGAATACGCGGCTCGTTTAATTAAGCAAGCGGTGACGGGTAATGGTGGTGCAGATAAGTCGATGGTTCAGAACATGGTGATGAGCATGCTTAAGTTACCCGCTAAACCACAGGCCGATGCTGCCGATGCTCTAGGCGTAGCGATCACTCACGCCAACACCAATAAAACTTTGATAGCGCTTGCGGGTAAAGCAACAGGCGCGAGAAAAGGGCGCTACCGTTAATCCCATCCCTCTATTTTCTAATAGCTTGCATTACATGAGCCTTACGCCTCGTTTGGCTCAGTTCAAAACAATACGCCCCTAAATCCTTGATGAAATGAGATCTTTCGAACACAAACCAAATAATAACATTGCGCATCATTTAACATGTCATTAACATTAATCAGAGGTCTAACAAGTTAATCAAGGATGATCACTGATGAACCCTATCAAGCTGTGGCGCGCGTTGTTTCTACCCAAAAGTAATGGGTGGAGTAACAACCAAGTCAGACAAGCCGATATCATATTACTCTTTACCTTTATCGCCTTCTTTGTGGGTGTCTACAGCTTAATTAAATGGACAAAGCACGAAGAGCAACTTCTGATCACCACATCTGTATTCCTTATCGTGTTTGAACTGATCTCCGCACTGCTGTTGCGTGTTACCAGTAAACCCAGCCTTGCACTTAGCTTTGGTTTTGTCGGGATGGCAGTACACGCGTTGAACATCATCTACCAAAGCGGTGGTGTGGTGGCGTCAACACAGGCTTATTGGGTGCCTTTGTTAGTGGTCGCTTTTTTCTTGTCGGGAACTCGAATTGTCGCCCTTGTATGGAGTGGGTTAGTGATTGGCGTTTCTTTGGTGATGACTTCAGCTCATCTTGATGGCTTTGAATTTCCGCAGTTAGTACTTACTCCGGAAGCGGTGGTGGTTGAAACATGGTCTGGTGTGATCATGCCGCTGGTGGTGATTTGCATTGCTCAAGCGTTTACCGCTAAGCAAAAAGAGGTGGCGATTGAAATGGCAGAAGATGTGATCTCGGAAAGCCAACAGATTGCCAATCAAGCGACGCAAAGTGAAGGTCGACTTTCTATTGTCCTAGACCAAGCTAACTCAAACTCTGAAAGCTTACAGGGCGTATCTGTCCATTTAGATCAGCAGTCTCAAGACCTGCATGCTCAAGTTGAAGTGTTGAACATCAATTGCGAATCTCAGGCGAGTGCAGCAGAACAGATGAGCCAACAACTGCATCAAATGACTCAAGGCATCGAAGAATCTAATTCATTTGTGGGTGAGCTAAAAGAGCGCAGCGAAGCGGTCGGAATGAAAGCGCAAAAGAGCTCAGAATCACTAGAAGCCTCAACCAGTGCAATCAGCCAGATCATTCAAAGTAATCAAGAAATCATGAAAGTCGCTGATTTGATTACCTCGGTTGCCGAGCAAACCAACCTATTAGCACTCAATGCAGCTATAGAAGCGGCTCGTGCCGGTGAGCAAGGACGAGGTTTTGCGGTAGTTGCAGACCAAGTGAGAGAGCTATCGGCGAAAAGCAGCCATTCCGCGATAGAAATTCGAACCTTATTAGACCGAAGTAAAGAAGAAGTGGAACATGGCAGAGCCATCATTGAAACTACGGCCAATGAAATGAACGGCATTATCTCTGAGGTGCAAACCATCTCGACCGATGTTAATCAGCTCACCAATATTATGGCGATGCAGATGAGCTCATTGAAAGAACTCGATCTCGCCAGTTCAGAAGTGGCGCAGAGCGTTGCAGAAACCAAATCCGTGTCAAGTTTAGTCGCTAATTATGGTTCTGAACTGACCGGGCATGTCACCTCAGTAAAAGAACTGGTCGAAAGCTTAAACAGCGTGGTTTCCCAAGCTAAGCAAGCTTAAATAAATCATCCTAATAAACACAAAGAACTGGATAAGCATCCAGTTCTTTTATATTCTGTCCCTCAAATTATATTCCATCAAGAGAGTGAATTGTGATCGGACGTCTACGCGGTACATTAATAGAAAAACAGCCACCAGAATTACTAATCGAAGTGAGTGGCGTTGGCTATGAAGTTCAAATGCCAATGAGCTGTTTTTACGAATTACCAAACGTGGGCGAAGAGGCAATCATCTACACGCACTTTGTTGTACGTGAAGATGCGCAGCTACTTTATGGTTTTAACACGGTTAAAGAGCGTGCGCTGTTCCGTGAAGTGATCAAAGCGAACGGTGTGGGCCCTAAGCTAGGCCTTGGCATTCTTTCAGGCATGACGGCTAGCCAGTTTGTTCAAAGTGTTGAACGTGAAGACATCTCGACGCTGGTTAAACTTCCGGGTGTGGGTAAGAAAACCGCTGAACGTCTGGTTGTTGAAATGAAAGACCGCCTGAAAGGGTGGGGCGCGGGTGACTTGTTTACTCCAGCGACAGATGCAGCTCCGATTGATTCTATGCCAACCGTTCACGACGCGGAAGAAGAAGCGGTAAGTGCGCTACTTGCATTAGGCTACAAGCCGACTCAAGCTTCCAAGGTGGTTTCTCAAGTGGCTAAAGATGGCATGACCAGTGAACAGTTGATTCGCGAAGCTCTGAAATCGATGGTTTAATACCCAATATACGTGTTCGACAAAATAGACTCATTCACTTTGCCTTTACACAGAGTCAAGAAGCGCAGAGTCAACAAGAGCATAGTTAGGAATAGCAGAATTTATGATTGAAGCCGATCGCCTTATTGCACCGGATAACCCAGTATTCAAAGATGAAGATGTCATTGATCGTGCAATACGCCCTAAAGCACTGGCTGACTATCAAGGTCAGGATCACGTTCGTGGCCAGATGGAGATTTTCATCAAAGCGGCACAACTGCGTAACGAGGCGCTCGACCATCTGTTGATATTTGGCCCTCCAGGCTTGGGTAAAACCACGTTGGCGAACATTGTTGCCAATGAGATGGATGTCAACATTCGTACGACTTCAGGCCCTGTTCTAGAAAAAGCAGGCGACCTAGCGGCGTTACTGACCAATCTCGAAGAAAATGATGTCCTGTTCATTGATGAGATTCACCGTTTAAGCCCTGTGGTTGAAGAGGTGTTGTACCCTGCAATGGAAGACTACCAATTAGATATCATGATTGGTGAAGGCCCAGCGGCACGCTCTATCAAGATTGACCTTCCTCCTTTTACTTTGATTGGCGCAACCACTCGTGCTGGCTCACTGACATCGCCGTTACGTGACCGTTTTGGTATTACTCAGCGTCTTGAGTACTACAAGGTTGAAGATCTACAAAACATCGTTCAGCGCAGTGCAGATTGCCTTGGTCTTTCTATGGAGTCCGAAGGGGCGCTAGAAGTTGCTCGCCGAGCTCGTGGTACGCCACGTATTGCTAACCGTCTACTGCGCCGTGTTCGTGATTATGCGGAAGTAAAAGGCGACGGGCATATTTGTCCGGAGGTTGCTGACAAAGCGCTAAACATGTTGGATGTCGATGCTAAAGGTTTCGACTACATGGATAGAAAGCTTCTGCTGGCGATTATGGAGAAGTTTGGTGGTGGTCCGGTAGGTATCGACAACATGGCTGCCGCGATTGGTGAAGAGAGAGACACTATTGAAGATGTGTTAGAACCTTACTTGATTCAACAAGGTTACCTACAAAGGACGCCAAGAGGTCGAATCGCGACCGACAGAGCGTATTTACACTTTGGAATAGATAAACCCTCCAATCGTTAAATTATTCATTTTTAAAGATCCCAGTTGCATAAGCGCTGGTTTTTTTTGCTTTTTACTGAATAACAACTCTTTGAGCGAGTCGATAAAAAGATCGAAAAGGGAGCTTCAAAAATGGAAACTTTGATTTCAGGTTTGATTTAGATAACAGGAAATGAAATAAGTTGTCATATTTTTTGTTAATACTTTATAGGTAGTTGTAATTCGGATGTTGAGGCGGTGCTGAGCATTTGTCACAGATATCATGCGCTGTTATTAAGACAAGCATAATTGGTGTGATTTTAATCATAATTGTACAAAAATAACTCTAATTTGCTCGAATAAATTTGATACAAATCAACGCAGGGTTCTCCCATAAACCTTTTGAAACATACTGATTTTACCAGTAATATTAGCGCCAGCTATATTAGCTCATGCTTAACAATAATCTAACTATAACGGTACGTTTTTGCTACAAATTTCAACTTGTAATAACAATTGCATAAATTGTTTTAACATGGATTTTTGCGGTGAATAATCACACAAGTGTCATTCAGCCGACACAAAGGAGTTACCATGATTGATGTTGTTGATCTGTCGCGATTGCAGTTTGCATTTACAGCGATGTATCACTTCCTATTTGTTCCACTGACTTTAGGTATGGCATTTCTACTTGCCATTATGGAGTCAGTTTATGTAATGACTGGCAAGCAAATTTACAAGGACATGACCAAGTTCTGGGGTAAATTGTTTGGTATTAACTTTGCTCTTGGTGTAGCGACAGGCTTAACCATGGAGTTCCAGTTTGGTACTAACTGGTCTTACTATTCTCACTATGTTGGCGACATTTTTGGTGCTCCGCTAGCTATCGAAGCGCTTGTTGCATTCTTCCTAGAGTCTACTTTTGTTGGCCTATTCTTCTTCGGTTGGGACAGACTGTCAAAGCGTCAGCACTTAGCGGTAACTTGGTTAGTAGCACTTGGCTCTAACTTCTCTGCGCTTTGGATCTTGGTAGCAAACGGCTGGATGCAAAACCCAGTGGGTGCGGAATTTAACTTTGAAACTATGCGTATGGAAATGGTGAGCTTCGCTGAAGTTGTACTAAACCCAGTAGCACAAGTTAAATTCGTACACACAGTAGCGTCTGGTTACACAACGGGTGCAATGTTCATCCTTGGTATCAGCTCATACTACATTCTTAAAGGTCGTGACCTTGCCTTTGCTCGTCGTTCTTTCGCGATTGCAGCGTCTTTCGGTATGGCGGCGATCTTGTCAGTAATCGTACTAGGTGATGAATCTGGTTACGAGCTTGGTGAAGTTCAAAAAGTGAAGCTCGCTGCTGTAGAAGCGGAATGGCACACTGAAGAAGCACCAGCAGCATTTACTGTTTTTGGTATTCCGAACCAAGAGACAATGAATACTGACTACGCAATTAAAATTCCTTACGTAATGGGTATTATCGCAACGCGTTCGCTTGATACTGAAGTAACGGGCCTACGTGACCTACGTGATGACCACGTTGATCGTATCCGTACTGGTATGTACGCGTACGAGCTGCTTGAAAAGCTACGTGCAGGCGATAAGTCTGAAGAAAACATGGCTGCGTTCGACGAAGTGAAAGGTGACCTAGGTTACGGCTTGCTTCTTAAGCGCTACACAGACGACGTTGTTGATGCAACTGAAGACCAAATCCAAATGGCTGCGGATGATTCTATCCCAACAGTTTGGCCTCTATTCTGGTCATTCCGTCTGATGGTTGCTTGTGGCTTCATCATGCTGTTTGTATTCGGTGCTGCGTTTGTTCAAACGTGTCGTCAGAAAATCGAACAGAAACCATGGGTACTTAAAGCTGCGCTATTCTCAATCCCACTTCCTTGGATTGCGATTGAAGCAGGTTGGTTCGTTGCTGAGTTTGGTCGTCAACCATGGGCGGTTGGTGAAATCCTACCGGTTAACGTTGCTGCATCAGCACTGACTATTGAACAGCTTTGGACTTCTCTATTCGCTATCCTGGCACTTTACACAGTGTTCTTGATTGCTGAAGTTTACCTAATGCTGAAATTCGCACGTAAAGGTCCAAGTAGCTTGAAGACAGGCCGTTACCACTTCGAACAAAACGATAACTCTGTTGAAGACAAAGTTAGCCGTTCAGTTGAAGTATAAGTGAGGGAATATTATGTTTGATTACGAAAGCTTACGACTTATTTGGTGGGTATTGATCGGTGTTCTACTGGTTGGTTTCGCCGTAACTGATGGCTTTGATATGGGTGTTGCCGCTCTGTCACCTGTTATCGGTAAGAGCGACACTGAACGTCGTATTATGCTAAACACGATTGCCCCTCACTGGGATGGTAACCAAGTTTGGCTTATCACTGCGGGTGGTGCATTGTTTGCTGCATGGCCACTGGTTTACGCGACGTCTTTCTCTGGTTTTTACTTCGCAATGTACGTAACGCTAGCTGCACTTTGGTTACGTCCACTTGCTCTTGACTACCGTTCAAAGATCGAAGATCCAAAATGGCGCAAAACTTGGGACTACGCACTTTGCTTTAGTGGCGCAGTACCACCAATCATTTTCGGTGTGGCATTTGGTAACCTACTACAAGGTGTTCCATTTGAACTGAACGAATTTATGATGTCTAAGTACCATGGTACGTTCTTCGCTCTGCTTAACCCATTTGCATTGCTTTGTGGTGTGTTGGCTCTGATGTTGTTCGTGATGCAAGGTGCAACATGGCTTCAAATGAAGACAACAGAAGCGCTGCACGCTCGTGCTCGTAACGTTGCTCAGATCACTGGCCTAATTGCTATTGCTCTATTCGTTATTGGTGGTTTCTGGGTTCAATCTATCGAAGGCTATGTAATTACGAGCACTATCGATACGTTTGCTGACTCAAACCCACTAAACAAAGAAGTATCACTTCAAGTGGGTGCTTGGATGACAAACTTCGAAACTTATCCAGCAATGTGGGCTGCACCGATCCTTGGTGTAGCAATGCCACTGCTTGCTGTGATTGCATCTCGCTTTGAGCGTGGTGGTTTCGCATTCTTGTTCTCAAGCCTATCGAACGCTGGTGTTATTCTAACGGCTGGTTTTGCAATGTTCCCATTCGTAATGCCATCAAGCCTGAACCCTAACCAAAGCTTGACTATGTGGGATTCAACAGCGAGTGAGCTAACGCTTGGTCTTATGACTGTCGTTGCGGCGGTAATGGTTCCTGTGATTCTTGGCTACACAACTTGGACATACTACAAAATGTTCGGTCGTCTAGATAAGAAACACATCGAAGATAACGACGTTTCAGCTTACTAAGCTAGAAGTTAAATAACTTAGGAGAAATTTTATGTGGTATTTCGCATGGATTTTGGGTGTACTTCTAGCATGTGCATTCGGCATCATCAATGCTCTATGGCTAGAGCATTCAGAAATGATGGACAAAGACAGTGAGTAATCTCGCAGAGCAAATCGCTAAGCTGCATCAACCAATGGATAAGACTCTGCTTAGAGCCTTAGCCCTAGTATTGGGTTTCATGCATGTGGGTTTAGTGATGTGGGATCCTGAAGCGTATGCGACAAGCATCGGTGGCTTTAACGCGATCATCGGACCAATGTTTATTTGGGCAGTATGCTCAAGCATGGTTTACGGTATCGGATTTAAGCCAAGAGCTTGGATGTGGCAGCTACTGTTTAGCCCATATGTTTCACTCACAATTTTGCTCTACCTAACGGTGCTGCGCCTTCTATAAAAGGCAAAGGATTTAGGTTCATAACAACGTGAGCCTTTATACTTGTTGGGTTTTTAGCCAAAAAGAGGTCATCTTATACAGATGGCCTTTTTTTTCGTCTCTCAAATCAAAAAATTCACAGCGATATACTATTAATGATAAGGAGTTAGGTTATAGTGAGATCTTTATCGTTTTGGATTGTGGTAGCAAATTGCAGGGATTATCTAAGCTATTTACGTGGCCAGTGACTGTGTATTACGAAGACACCGATGCGGGTGGCGTTGTATACCATTCAAACTATCTTAAGTTTTTCGAACGCGCTCGAACTGAGATGTTGCGCTCAATTGGCGTTTCTCAGCAAGTATTGTTAGAACAAAACATCGGTTTTGTAGTCCGACATATGGACATTGATTTTATTCAAGGCGCGCGTCTTGATGATTCTTTACAAGTCATTACAAATATTTACGAGTTGAAGCGAGCTACCTTGGTCTTCTGTCAAGAGATCGTAAATCCTGATGGCAAGGCATTGTGTAAAGCAATGGTTAAGGTAGCATGTATCGATAATCAAAAAATGAAACCCAAAGCAATGCCAACATTTATTCTCACGGAGCTAACGAATAGTGACTGCTGAAATCTCAATCTTAGGCCTAATTTTAGAAGCTAGTTTACTAGTTAAGATGGTCATGCTGACTCTTATGGGCATGTCTGTTGTTTCTTGGGCGATGATCATAAAAAGAAGTAAAGTGTTATCTCAAGCTTCTAAACAAACAGAAGTGTTTGAAGACAAATTTTGGTCAGGCGTTGATCTTGCAAAACTGTACCAAGAGAGCAACAAACGCAAAGACGAGCTTTCTGGTACTGAAGAAATTTTCTACGCAGGCTTTACTGAGTTCGCTCGCCTTCGTAAATCGAATGCAACATCACCTGACTTCATTATGGAAGGCACTGGCCGTGCGATGCGCGTTGCCGTTGCTCGTGAGGTTGATGAACTAGAAACTAACTTACCTTTCTTGGCGACCGTTGGCTCTATCAGCCCATACATCGGCCTATTTGGTACGGTTTGGGGCATCATGCACTCATTCATCGCATTAGGTGAAGTGAAGCAAGCGACGCTCGCAATGGTTGCTCCTGGTATTGCAGAAGCACTGATCGCAACAGCAATGGGTCTATTCGCTGCGATTCCAGCGGTAATGGCGTACAACCGCTTCAGCAGCCGAGTAGGCAAGCTAGAACACAACTACGCGACTTTCTCTGAAGAGTTTCACAGTATTCTTCACCGTCAAGCGATGGCTGGCAGGGAATAATAGATGGCTGGATACCAACCTAAAAAACGCAAAATGACAGCAGAGATTAACGTTGTACCTTACATCGACGTTATGCTTGTTTTGCTGATCATTTTTATGGTGACTTCGCCGTTTGTTACTCAAGGCGTTGACGTTGAATTGCCTCAGGCTTCAACGGCTAAATCGGCACAAGACCTACTGGGTGACGACAATGCAAGTTTCATCATCGTTGAAGTGAACAAAGACGGTGAACTTGGCTTGAGCGTTAATGACGAAGAAGTACAGCGTGGCTTATCAATGGAAGATATTATCGTCCGTGTGAAAGCCGAGTTGTCTCTGAAGCCAAACTCTCCAGTGGCGGTTGGTGGTGATGCCGCAACGCCATACGCTGAAGTGGTTTTATTACTTGATGAATTAAGCCGTGCAGGTGTGCCAAAGGTTGGCCTTTTAACGGATATAAGGGAATAGCTCCGTAGCATTCATGAAAGCGAATAATAAAAAATCCAATAATTTCAGATCACCGCTTCTTATTTCTCTTGGGCTGCACGTCATTTTATTCGTTGCGCTCATTTGGGGGGCGGATTTCACGATGTCAGAGCCAAAGCCTACAGGGCAGATGGTTCAAGCAGTGGTGATTGATCCTCAGTTGGTTCGCCAGCAAGCTCAACAGATTCGTCAACAAAGAGAAGCGGCAAGCAAGAAAGAGCAAGAGCGTCTTGACAAACTAAGACGTGAAAGCGAACGACTTGAAAAGAATCGTAAAGCTGAAGAAGAAAATATTCGCAAGCTAAAAGAACAGCAAGCGAAAGAAGCTAAAGCAACTCGTGAAGCTGAAAAGCGTCGAGTTGAGAAAGAGAAACAACGCAAAGCTGAAGAAGCGCGTTTACAGCAAGAGCAAAAGAAAGCCGCTAAAGCCGAAGCTGACCGTAAGCTAAAAGAAGCTGCGTTAGTGAAAGCCGAGAACGAGCGTAAAGCCAAAGAAGCGGCAATCGCAAAAGCTGAACAAGAACGCGTGGCAAAAGAAAAAGCAGCGAAAGAGGCAGCAGACAAAGCTCGTAAAGAGAAAGAAGCCGCTGAACTCGCGGAAAAGCAACGCATAGCGAAAGAGAAAGAAGCGGCAGCCGCAGCAGAGAAAGCCCGTAAGGCAAAAGAAGCTGCAGCAAAAGCAGAAAAAGAGCGTAAACAACAAGAAGCCGCATTGAACGATATCTTTGCTGGGCTTGAAACGGAAGCGACTCAAAACTCTTCAGCAAGACAACAATTTATCACTGATGAAGCGCAACGTTACGGGGCTATCTATACCCAACTGATTCAACAGAACCTGTTGTTAGAAGACAGCTATCTAGGACGCTCATGTCGAGTGAACCTTAAGCTGATTCCAACGGGCTCTAACGCGATATTGGGTAGTTTGAGTATCTTAGATGGCGATAGCCGTTTATGTGCAGCAACCAAGCGTGCGGTGGCACAAGTACAATCTTACCCGTTGCCTAAAGACCCAGACATTGTGAACTCACTGAAAGACATTAACTTAACTGTATCACCAGAGTAAAAGGACGAACTTGTGTTAAAGAAACTATTACTGAGTTTTGTTTTCTTAATAGCTACAAGCAGCCAGTTTGCACATGCAGCGCTGGAGCTGGTTATTACAGACGGTATTAACTCTGCAAGACCTATCGCTATTGTACCTTTCCGTTGGGAAGGCTCAGAGCCATTGCCACACGATGTATCAGCGGTTATCGCTTCTGACTTACAGCGCAGTGGTAAATTCAGCCCAGTTGCGACAAGCAAAATGCCTCAAACGCCTTACAGCGAAACTGAGGTTAACTTTGATGCTTGGACTAACCTAGGTGTTGACTCATTGCTTACCGGTAGTATCACTAAAAATGCCGAAGGGCAGTATGTGGTGAATTACCAATTGATCGACATTGTTCGTGGTCAACTGACCAAAGGACAAAGTCGTGCGCTGAGTGATGAAGGCCAATTAGTGCTTTCTAAAGATCACGTTCTATTCAATAAGAAGGCTACGGTTCCTGGTAATCGCTTGAGAGAGTACGCACACCGTATCTCAGACCTAGTGTATGAAGAGCTAACTGGTGAGAAAGGCGCGTTCTTAACTCGTATCTCTTACGTGGTAGTGAACGATAAAGACAAGTACCCGTATCAACTTCGTGTTGCTGACTACGATGGCTTTAACGAGCGTTTAGTACTTCGTTCTAAGCAGCCTCTCATGTCTCCAGCATGGTCACCAGACGGCAAAAAGCTAGCTTATGTGAGCTTCCAGAATGGCCAAGCTGAAATATTCATCATGAATATTTACACGGGTGAACGTGAGAAAGTGACGTCATACCCTCGTCACAATGGTGCGCCAAGATTCTCGCCAGATGGTAAAACATTGGCATTGGTATTGTCGAAAACGGGCAGCCTTCAGGTGTACACACTTGACCTTGCTAGCCGTAAGCTGACTCAAATTACCCGCGGCCGTTCGAATAATACTGAACCATTCTGGCACCCAGATGGCAAGTCTCTTATTTTCACATCGGATCGTGGTGGCAAACCACAGATTTATAATGTAAATTTGTCCAATAATTCGACTTCTCGTATTACTTGGCAAGGTAGCCAAAACTTAGGTGGCCAGATCACTCCCGATGGTCGATTCATGATCATGGTGAATCGCAGCAACTCAGGTTTTAACTTGGCTAAGCAAGATTTGGAAACCGGTGCGGTTCAGGTACTAACAAAAACATTGTTAGATGAGTCTCCAAGTATTGCACCGAATGGAGGTATGGTTATCTATAGCTCTATTTACAACAAAACAAATGTACTATCGATGGTTTCTATCGATGGACGTTTTAAAGCTAGATTACCGGCAACTAACGGACGCGTAAGAGCGCCTGCATGGTCACCGTTCCTCTAGGGAAAATTACATATTCTTTTAGCTATTGATAGTGTTAACTATTGTGGCATTTAACTATCTATAGCACTCTTAGTCGCTGTAGAAACTAAGTTTGATAACGTAAGGAAAAAAAGATGCAACTTAACAAAGTTCTTAAAGGCTTGATGATTGCACTACCAGTGATGGCAGTAACGGCATGTAGCTCAACTGATGAAGCAACATCTGCAACATCTGGTACTGAAAGCAACCAAACAACTTCAGGTTCAGAAGGCAATGTAGACACAACTGTTGTAACGCCAATTGACGCTAACGGTCAACTGTCTGAGCAAGAGCTTAAAGAGCAAGCGCTACGTGAAACTCAAACAATCTACTTCGCATTCGATAACTCTACTATCGCTGGCGATTACGAAGAAATGCTAGCAGCTCACGCAGCATACCTAGTTAAGAACGTTGACATGAACGTTACTATCGAAGGTCACGCTGATGAGCGCGGTACTCCTGAGTACAACATCGCACTTGGCGAGCGTCGTGCACAAGCTGTAGCGAAATACCTACAAGCTCTAGGTGTTCAAGCTGACCAAATCTCTATCGTAAGCTACGGTGAAGAGAAGCCACTTCTTCTAGGTCAATCTGAAGATGTGTACGCTAAAAACCGTCGCGCAGTACTAGTTTACTAATTTTAGTAGACTATATAATTGAGGAATTGCCTCATGTTCAGTAACACAAAGCGAGTCATTTTGCTTTCGTTACTGGCAAGTGCAGCGAACACCGCGTTTGCTGCACCAGCTCCAGTATCCGATCTCAATAGCACCGCAACCAATTCATCATCTTCCTCTCGATCAGCATCTAACGAATCAGATATTGAGCGTTTAGAGCGCCTGCTTCAAAATCGCAATCTCGTTCAGCTTCAAATGCAACAGCAAATCGACGACATGGCACTGGAGATCAGTGAACTTCGTGGTGAGCTGGAACGAAACAGCTACGATATGAAGCAAATGCTAGAGCGTCAGCGTGAACTGTTCATTGAACTGGATCGCGTAAGAGGCGAGGTGAAAGCAGCAGGAACAGCAACGGTAGCAGTGGCGGCGAGCGAAGGCTCTAAAGACGCTTCTGGTACGTTCAGTACTGATGTGGATGAGCAAACTGCTTATCAAAATGCTGTAGATATGATTCTAAAGCAACGAGACTACACGGGTGCTATCGCTGCATTCCAAAAGTTTCAAAAAGACTTCCCAGATTCTACCTTCACACCTAACTCACATTACTGGTTAGGTCAGCTTTATTTCGCTAAGAAGCAAGATAAAGAAGCCGTGAAGAGCTTCGCTGCTGTTGTGTCGTACAAAGACTCAAACAAGCGAGCAGATGCACTGGTTAAGCTTGGTGACATAGCAGCGCGCAACAACAACGCGACGCAAGCTAAGAAATATTACCAACAAGTCGTAACCGAGCACCCAAACAGTGCTTCGGCTAAAGTGGCCAAAACCCACTTATAACCAAAATAGGGGTGCTTAGGCGCCTCTTTTTTATACTTGTTCACTTCCGTTTAGTGTTTACTTCTCTTGCTAGTGATGACAACACATCGCCTTGTTTATGCGTTTTAAGCATTAGCTAGTCACCGCTTGCAACCAATCCTTTTTGATCCCAATCGCTGTCCTGTGTAGAATACTCGGATTCTCGGAAGAAGTTGCGTAGAGCAAGAGCAATGAGTCATATACTAGATAAAATCGATACAGTTTACCCGTTTCCGCCTAAGCCAGTTCCATTGAGCGACGCTCAGAAACAGGCCCACATCGCAAACATCAAAAAACTACTTCAAGAAAAAGATGCAGTTCTAATTGCACACTACTACACCGATCCTGAAATTCAGGCTCTGGCAGAAGAAACTGGTGGTTTCGTTGGCGATTCATTAGAGATGGCTAAGTTCGGTAACCGTCACTCAGCAAGCACTTTGATCATCGCTGGTGTTCGTTTCATGGGTGAGTCTGCAAAGATTCTTACTCCTGAAAAACGCATTTTAATGCCAACACTTGAAGCTGAATGTTCGCTTGATCTTGGCTGCCCAGCTGACAAATTTACAGAATTTTGTGATGCTCACCCTGACCACACTGTGGTTGTATACGCGAACACCTCTGCAGCTGTTAAAGCTCGTGCAGACTGGGTAGTTACGTCGAGCATCGCTTTAGAAATCGTTGAAAGCCTAGACGCTGAAGGCAAACCCATTATTTGGGGGCCAGACCGTCACCTAGGTTCTTACATCGCAAATCAAACTGGCGCTGACATGTTGCTTTGGCAAGGTGAGTGTATCGTTCATGATGAGTTCTCAGCTGATGCTTTGAAGAAAATGAAATCGGTATACCCAGAAGCGGCTATCTTGGTTCACCCAGAATCACCAGCAAGCGTGGTTGAACTGGCTGATGCTGTAGGCTCAACAAGCCAACTGATCAAGAAAGCAAAAGAGCTGCCTCATCCACAGATGATTGTTGCGACAGACAAAGGCATCTTCTTCAAGATGCAGCAATTGGTTCCTGAAAAAGAGCTGATTGAAGCGCCGACAGCGGGTGTTGGTGCAACGTGTCGTAGCTGCGCACACTGTCCTTGGATGGCAATGAACGGCCTTGAAGCGATTGAAAACGCGCTTGAGAATGGTGGTGAGCAACACGAAATCTTCGTTTCTGACGAATTACGCGTGAAGTCTCTTATTCCATTGAACCGCATGCTAGATTTTGCAGAGCAGTTAAATGTGCAGGTAAAAGGTAACGCGTAAGTCGTTCTTTTATCTAACCAATAAAAAAACCAGCCAATAGTGCTGGTTTTTTTGTATCTGCGTATAGGCCGCCAATATCAATCTTGTGGTCATGTATCTTTTTCTGATGATACATCTTGTTGATATCGCGTATTTTTTCTAGCATGTAAGTAAGAGGAAAAGATTAGAGGCTCGAATGATAATCTGGTTACAACTCAAACGCTGGATCAAAGCAAACATCTTTGTTTTGAATGGCAAAAACTTACTGTTCACTTTTCTTGGCTACATCGCTTTATCGTGGTCGATGCTGTATTTGGCGGGTGAAACAGATTTAACCAGTTCGGTTACCGTATTCGCTTACTACTTGGTGGTGACGGCTTCTACGGTTGGTTATGGTGATTTATCACCGACCACGGTAGCGGGGCAGTGGATCGTTATTCTATTTGTGATTCCAGGCGGGTTGAGCCTTTTTGCCGCGTTGCTCGGTAAAGTGGCGACAGAAGGTGTTGAATATTGGCGAGCGGGCTTGCTAGGAAAAAGGAGAGTTAGAGTGGACAACCACATTTTGATGTTGGGGTGGAATGAGCAAAGAACCATTCATCTCATCCGCATGCTACAACACGAAGAAACGGGTAAACGACCAATCGTGCTATGTACGCGTTCAGATATCGAGAACCCGTTACCCGGTGAAATCAATTTCGTCAAAGTAAACAGCTACACCGATGGCAAAGAGATGGAGAAAACGGGCATTGAGTCTGCAAGTTGCATCCTGATTGATAACCCAGAAGACGACATTACGTTATCTGCGGCGCTTTACTGTGCCAATCGAAACCCTAAAGCGCACCTTCTTGTTTACTTTAAAGATGAAGCGCTGAGCGATTTGTTACACAAGCATTGCCCTAACTCAGAATGTATTCCAGCGGTGGGTGCTGAGATGCTAGCAAAGGCTGCGGTAGACCCAGGTTCCAGTGCGCTTCACCAAGAATTATTGAGCTCAACAAGAGGCATGACACAGTATTCAACGTATTTCCCTGAAGACGCTGAGTCTGTCACCGTCGCGCCTATTTTCTCAGTGTTTAAAGAGAAGTATCAAGCAACTCTGATCGCCATTGATACGGGGATCGGTATTGAACTCAACCCAGAGTTAGATCAAGTGGTCAGCAGTGGCACTAAGCTGTTTTATATTGCTGATGAGCGAATTGATGACTTCGATTGGAAAGGCTTCTAAAGCGACTATTTTATTTCGTCTGAAAACTAAAAAAGGCCTCATAATGAGGCCTTTTGGCTTGTATAAAGCTAACTGTTATTGAGCTTCAGCCAGTGCAATGCCACGCTGCGTTAGTCCGCAAAGCATCACAGGAACAGCGTTAAAGATCTCTTCGAACTGCTCTAGGCCTTCGATGCCTTGCTCTGCAAGCGTAGCAATTGACGTTTCTGGATCGTAAAGCATGCTCAGTGACAGCAGGACACCGCCAACGAGTGCGTTATCTTCGCTCTCTTCAGGCATTAGTGTTTCCCAATCGTCGCGAGCAATCTGCCAGCCTTGAAGCAAGCCTTCACAAAAATCACGAGCGGCAGTGTTCACCACTTCTTCGTCGTCTAATTGACAAGCTTCAGGCCAAACCCAAGTCCCTTCAATCAGTTCTGGGCGGGTTTTATTCCAAAGCTCGATGATAACTTCAATGTAGCTTTCTAGCTGTTCACCATCCGTAAAAGGTGCGACTTCTTCGCCACCCCATAAGAACGGTAGCCACTCATGCGGGGTTAACACATTCGGTGCCGCTGCCATTGCAGTGACAAAGCCCATTGTTTTGTGTTCTGTGATTAGCTTTCCTTCCAACTCTGGAAGCGCAAGAATATCTTGTAAAGTCAAAGTGAGGTACCGTAAAAGGGAACATATTTGCGCTTATAGTACCAATGAACTTGTGCCAATCAAGCTTCAATCTAAAAAGGCTTGATGTCATGGATGATAAACACTAGGTTTAACAGAAAAGAAAACAATAAAAGAATTATGCAGATACGGTCGTCTTTAAAGAAAAAAAGCATGGTAGCGCTTGGATTATACCTTGCGATGTTTATTGCCATTGTCGGTAGTGTGACGTATTACGTCGTAGAATCCCCTGTGCGCGCCAAATTACAACAAAACCTCGACTTGCGTACGCAACTGTTATCCGCATTGATTACAGAGCCACTCAGTAGTTCTCGAGGCTTCGTAGACAGTCTCGTTGGGTTTGCTCAAGCGCATCGTAACGGTGATGATGTTATTCCGCTCTTTAAGTCCATGTTGGCGGCGAGCGACGATACGATTGTCAGTGCCGGTATTTGGCCCGAACCTTATGCGCTTGATTCTAAAAAGCTTCTCAACAGTTACTTTTTTAATAAAGCCGACGATGGAATAATCGACCAGATATATTCTTACAATAACCCCCAAAATGCCCCTTATCAAGAAGAGTATTGGTACACCTCTGTCGTCAACCAAAAACAAGGCACGATCTCTTGGAGCGATGTGTATATCGATCCATACACACACGTTCGAATGATTACGGCGTCTTCCCCTTATTATTACGACGGTACTTTTGCCGGTGTTGCCACGGTGGATCTCTCGCTCGAAGAGCTGCTTGGTTTTATCAAGAACCACGCAGAAGAATACAACCTTGGCATTACGCTCAGAGATAAGCTTAACCAAGTGTTGGTTTCGCATAACTTTAATCTCGTTGAAGGCATTTACATCAGTAGCAATCAATTTGGTGATTTCGGCTGGCAAGTGGATGTGGTGAACTCCAAATCACGAGTAGAAGACGAAGTGTTTCGTCAGGTGATGAGCATTGAAGGCGGTATTGTTCCGCTATTGCTACTTTGTGTCATGGCGGGGTATTACTTATTGAACCGTTATTTGATTAGTCCAATCACAAAGATTGCAGCACAGGTTGATAGTTCGAAAGCCGGCGAAATCATTGATGTGGATTACTCGAGTGATGACGAAATCGGCCATTTGATTAAAACCTTCAACGAAAAGACCATTTATCTCGAAGCGGAAAAGGTTAAAGCTCAGGCATCCACCAATGCAAAAACCGCTTTCCTTGCGACCTTGTCACATGAAATTCGCACTCCGATGAATGGGGTATTGGGTACCGCTCAAATCCTATTAAAAACGCCTCTAAATTCTGAACAAGAGAAGCATCTTAAGAGCTTGTATGAGTCCGGCGATCATATGATGACTCTACTCAACGAGATCTTAGACTTCTCGAAGATCGAGCAGGGCAGGTTGGATCTTGATGAAACGCGTTTCCCGCTTGATTCGATCATCGGCAGTATTAACAGTGTTTACTACACATTGTCTTCCGAGAAAGGGCTTCAATTCAAAGTGTACTCTGAGGTGACTTCGGGTCGTTGGTACTTCTCAGATAAAGCTCGCCTTCGCCAAATTTTGTTTAATCTATTGAACAACGCGGTGAAGTTCACCTCCAGAGGCTTTGTTGAGGTGTACCTGAAAGAAGTTGTAGAGGGGAGTGACACCTATCTGAGCATTCGAGTTCGTGATACCGGAATTGGTATTTCTAAAGAAGCTCAGAAGCGTATTTTTAAACCGTTTGAACAAGCGGAGTCTTCGACCACAAGGCGTTTTGGCGGTACTGGCCTTGGCCTCGCGATTGTGAAGAAAATTGCCCAGTTGATGGATGGCAGTATTACCGTCACCAGTGAAGAAGGGATAGGCACGAGTTTTGATGTTCGCTTGAAGATTCAGCCATGTCAGCCAGGAGAAATCGAGAGTTTGCCACATAAGAAGTTGGACTACTCTGGCTTAAAGGTACTGATCGTCGAGGACAACCGAACTAACACGGTGATCATTGAAGCCTTCATGAGCAGTAAAGGCTTTACCTGTAAGAGCGTCGAAAACGGTGAACTTGCGATACAAGCCGTGGTTGCTGAGCGCTTTGATTTGGTGCTCATGGATAACCATATGCCTGTGATGGATGGCGTTGAATCAACCACTGCTATTCGTGCTTTGATAGGCGATGTGTCATCGGTATTGGTGTTTGGTTGTACGGCTGATGTCTTTAAAGAGACTCGTGAGCGTATGTTGGGGGCAGGTGTGGATTATATTATTGCTAAGCCGATTGACGAGCGTGAACTGGATGATGCCTTGTTCCGCTATTCAAATAAGCTTTATCAATACCATGAAGTAAAAGCGGATGAGCTCGAAAGCCAAGACGTAAAACCACACGATTCGAAAAGTAAAAGCGAGTCACTGCCTAAACCTGATCTTCGCAACAAAGATAACACTGAAGAGCTGTTAGTGACGTTGTATGTGGCGCTAGAAGACAACAACCTAGAACTGATTCAATTTGCACTAGAGAGCCTACGTGTCCACGTTGAAGCTATGAACAACGCGGAACTTACTGAACAAGTCGATAAAGCGTTAGAGCAGGTTGCTTTAGGATCACCACCTACACAAGATGTCATTAATGTCATTAATATCATTACTGTAAATCTACCTATGGCTTAAATGTTGTTTAATTACGGTAAGTAAATGACGAACTGTCCAATATTTGACCTTGGTTGAATTTTTTGGTGAAAGTGACTGCTTTTAAAGTGGTTTTTGGTTGTTAATTTACAACTTGATTTTTAATTTGGAGTGTATGACTACTAATCTTGTGATTTAATAGCGACATTATCTGGTGAGGTGCAAATGTGCCTTGTTTATATGTTACTAAATCACTAATTAAGCAGTGATATATTTTAGGTTTGTCGTCAATGAAGTCTCGTGGTCCATTTTGTATTCGAAACGCAGTTGCGGATACATTTGCTATGGTCGTTTTCTGTTTTATTTCTGGCATGATCGTAGAAGTGTTTATTTCTGGTATGACGTTTGAGCAATCTCTTGCTTCTCGAACGTTATCTATTCCTGTAAACATTGCTATCGCTTGGCCTTATGGCGTTTTTCGTGATTGGTTCTTACGCAATGGTGCAAAACTTTCAGAAAGCTCATTGATGAAAAACTTGTCTGATTTGATGGCATACGTGTTATTCCAGTCTCCAGTGTATGCGGGTATTTTGTTGGCAGTGGGTGCTTCAGGCGACCAGATCGTTACGGCTGTCACCAGTAATGCAGTTATCTCGTGCGGTATGGGCGTACTTTACGGCTACTTCCTCGATATGTGTCGTAAATGGTTTCGAGTTCCTGGCTACTATCAACAAGCTTAAGAAAAGCAACAAGCGTAAGTGCAGCGAAAGAATGAAATTTGGTTTGTTTTTGATCTAATGAGTTAATTTGTAATCGAACAAACCGAAAAAGGCACTTTTTTTGAGAATGCCCCTTGACCAAAGCAAGCAGAATCAATAAAGTAGCGCCTCGTTGAGTGACATGCTCAACACACAATTTGTGGAAGGATGGCTGAGTGGCTTAAGGCGCTCGCCTGGAAAGCGAGTATACGTTTATAGCGTATCTGGGGTTCAAATCCCCATCCTTCCACCACTATTCAAAACCCTAGCAGAAATGCTGGGGTTTTCTCGTTTTAGAGCCTCTATATCCCACCTCATCTGTATACCTCCTTAATATCCGTTCCTTTAATCATTGCTTTATAGTTATAATCTCTATTAATACCGTCGCAGAATTAACCATATTAGGTGTTTTTATCATAGATAATCGCTTGATTTTTTGGCGTGAACCTAGATTATTAATAGTACGCAATATTATGAATAATCTAACTATTAGGAATCCATAACCTCATGACAGAAACCCTAGTTTCTCCAATGCTCTCTTTTACGATCGCGATTTCATTACTGTTTATCGGTAAAGGTTTGATCGAGCGATCTGAAGTATTAAGAAAGTATTCACTGCCAGAGCCTGTGATTGGTGGCTTTGTCTGCGCAGCGACCGTAGCGGCGCTTTACTATATTTTTGAAATCCAAATCACTTTTAGCCTAGATGTCAGAGACTTTTTGCTTCTCTACTTTTTTGCTGGCATCGGGCTCCAAGCGGATATTAAAACACTGATTAAAGGCGGGCGACCGTTGTTCATCCTACTGTGTCTTGCTGCCATTTTTATCGTGTTGCAAAACGTAGTCGGAATGGCAGTCGCTTCTGGCTTTGGAATGGATGCGAAAGCAGGCTTGCTATCTGGGTCTGTTAGCTTGATAGGCGGCGTAGGCACAACGTTAGCTTGGGCGCCAATGTTTGTGGAAGAGTTTGGTATTGCTAACGCGCTCGAACTTGGTGTCGCTTCAAACACGGTTGGTTTAATTGCAGCGTGTGTGATTGGTGGTCCGATTGCCAACTACCTGCTCAATAAACACAAAGTAAGCCCTTCTAATGAAGAAGAGGTTACGGTTGGTGCATTCCAAGAGAGTGAAACAAAAACAGAGCTTAGCCACTACGGCGTTCTGTGGGCGTGGTTGATTCTTAACTTAACACTAATGCTGGGTTACAGCTTGAGTGAAGTTATCGACTCGATGGGCCTAAAACTGCCGTTATTCGTTAGCTGTTTGATCGCAGGTATCCTAATCGGAAACGTTGGTCGCGCACTGTTTAAGAAACGTCGTACACAAGAGAAAATCGCTCAAGGCCGCAAAGGCTTAGCGATGATCTCTGATATTTGTTTAGGCATGTTCTTGACCATGGCATTGATGGGGTTGCGTATCTGGGATCTCGATGGACTGTTTGGCTATATCTCTGTTGTCATGAGTATCCAGATCTTGCTTTCCCTGTTGTTTACTGTGTTTGTCGTTTATTACTTGATGGGAAGAAACTACGATTCTGTGGTGATATGTTCAGGCTTCGGTGGTATCACTCTAGGCTCGACCGCAACAGCAATTGTGAACATGACCGCAGTAACTCACCGCTATGGCGCAAGCCCACAAGCGTTCATTGTGGTGCCATTAGTGTGTGGTTTCTTTGTTGATTTGATCAACGCATTGGTGATCAGTTTCTTTGTTGGTCTGTAGTGAAGTGACCGGTTATTGACTGCTTGAGGTTTACATCGGGATAATGACCACAAAGGCGATGACGAAAGTTGTCGCCTTTGTGTTATCTACAGCAAAAAATACACGTATATCAACCTTTGATGTAATGCCTTGAAGTGACTCGGTGCACAAGTTAGTAAGAGCAATTACGATCTTGATAAATTGGGATATATGTTCGCAGCAAATTTGTGAGACGCTTGATTAAGTGTCAGTTGAATTACAAGGAAGTTGAATGCACCACTTTAATATCCGTGCTCTTGAGTATTTAAATGCGTTGTCAAAATATGGGTCGTTACGTAAGGCATCTAAGATGATGAACGTTGACCCTGCCGCGATGAGTCGGATGTTGACACAGTTAGAAGCGCAAGCGGAAATGAAAGTATGGGAGCGCAACAACCGCCAATCACTGTTAACCGAAGCGGGTAATGAACTGCTGAATTACTACCGTTCCATTGTTCGTGGAGAGGCGGCAGTGCTTGCTCGACTAACCAAGCTTAAAAACCTCAAGGGCGGTAATGTTAGCATCGCGATTGGAGAAGGATTTATTACTAACTTGGTCTCTAAACCGATGCAAACCTTCATGACTCGTTATCCTGATATCAATCTTTCTATTGAGATCGCTGGGGCATTGGATGCAGTCAAGATGTTGGAAGATCAACAGATAGACTTTGCGATAACCTATGCGTCTGCACCGCACCCTAAACTGCACTCCCACGTTGAACGCAGCCATCCGCTCGAATTGATTGCTCCGAAGGGGCACTTCCTTACGATGAAAGAAGCACCAGTGGTAATGCAAGATATTCAAGACGCTTCTCTCGCCTTGATCGATAACTCGACCGGTATGGGGAGGCTAGTAAAGCAGGCTGAACAAATTTCCCATCTTACCTTGCAGCCAAAACTTCAAACTAACTCAGTCACGGCACTGACTAACTTCGTTTCAGCAGGGTTGGGCGTCACCTTTATGCCTAAGCTCACTGTGATCGATGAGATAAAGTCAGGGCAGATAGAAGTGGTTGCGACCGAGTTGGAGATGCTATCGAAGGCGACGGTTAAGGTTCAATCTTTGAAAGGCCGTGCACTAACGCTACAAGCGGAAACCTTGTTAGATTTCTTACTCGAGAACGCCACTTTCTTGAGTCATGACGCTTACAATATCTAGGCTTAATCAGTTTACTTAGCGACTCCTACCTAAGCTTTCAAATACCGCCAATATCACACTTCCAAACTGCTGGATTTGTTTTCGAGTCGAATTGATGTTTTGTCAATGCCACCTCTATTGTTAAGTCAACACATGCGGAATAAGTTACAAATTATTAACGAAACGAGTTTTAGACTGACAGCTGTGTTCGACAGATTTGGCTTTGTCAGGCATTAGGGGAAGAGAATGGAAGTTATTGTAATTGGCAGTGGTGTTATTGGATTGACCAGCGCATGGTACTTGGCAAAAGAAGGTCACTCGGTCACGGTTATTGATCGTCAAGATAGCAGTGGCAAAGAAACCAGTTTTGCGAATGCCGGGCAAATTTCTTACGGTTATTCATCACCATGGGCGGCACCGGGCATCCCTTTGAAAGCGATGAAATGGCTTACCCAAGAACATGCGCCACTTAAAGTGAAGCCTTCTCTTTCTCCAGAGTTAATGTCTTGGGCGACTAAGATGCTCGCCAACTGTAATGAAGCCAAGTACGCACAGAATAAATCGCGCATGTTGCGAGTCGCTAACTACAGCCGAGAGTGTCTCACTCATCTAAGAACCAGTGAACAACTGGCTTACGAAGGTAGGCAAAAAGGGACACTACAAGTGTTTCGAAGCGAGAAGCAACTCGATGCTATTCAGCAGGATATGAAGCTGTTAACAGAGAGTGGAATCGAACACTCGTTGTTTGATGTTGAACAGTGTCTGTCAGTGGAGTCGGGCTTAGCAGACGTTAAAGACAAGCTGGTGGGCGGCCTGTATTTACCACACGATGAAACCGGTGATTGTCATCAGTTCTGTTTAACCTTGACCGAAAAAGCCAAGCAACTCGGCGTTCAGTTCGTGTTTAATACCGAAGTGGTTAGGCTCAATCATCAGAATCAAACCATTGAGAGTATTACAACGACTCAAGGCGAGTTCAAAGCGGATGCTTACGTGGTCGCTTCAGGAAGCTATTCTCGAGAACTGTTGAAGCAAGTCGATTTGTCGATCCCGGTTTATCCAGTGAAAGGCTATTCGCTAACACTGCCGATCGTGAATGCAGATAAGTCACCAACCTCGACTGTGATGGATGAAACTTACAAGGTAGCGATGACGCGATTTGATGATCGTATTCGCATTGCAGGGACGGCAGAACTTGCGGGGTTTAATTACCTTATCCCTGAAAAACGCAAAGCCACGATTGATATGGTGATTAAAGATCTTTTCCCACAAGCGGGTGACTTTTCTAAGGCTGAATACTGGACTGGGTTAAGACCAATGACGCCGGATGGTACGCCTATTATCGGTAAGACGCCTATCAAGAACCTATTTACAAATACTGGACATGGGACATTAGGTTGGACAATGGCATGTGGCTCAGGAAAGATCTTGGCAAGCGTGGTCAGTGGCTCAGCTAGTGATATTAAAACTGATGACTTAAGTATCCACCGCTATTTGTAGCGAGATGATGCAGTGATAATTAAACAACCCCATTCTTAAGTTTTCGAATGGGGTTGTGGGTTCTGAGGGAGAAGATTATCTGGTCGTGGTTTCTAGCACATGGGTAAATCTATCCCAAGATTTTTGGTCAGCTTCATGTTGATAGTTATTCGATCCGAATACTGTGAAGGCGTGTGGCGCACCACTATAAGTGATCATCTCATGCGGAACTTTGGTTGATTCAAGTTGAGCGGCGAGGCTTCCAAAGTCGTGCATTGAAATCATGGCATCAGCCGTGCCGTGGAACACGACTACGGGAGCTTTAGTCTGCGAGTAGTCTTGGCCTTTTGGTGTTGATAAACCGCCATGGAAGGTTACGTAAGCCTTCGAAGGAATTCCCGCACGAGCGGCTTCCAATACAGCAGCTCCACCAAAGCAGTATCCCATTATTACGTTGTTATCTAAGTTGCCGCCAAGTCTTTTCGCTTCCATGGTTCCTGCGTTGAGTAGCGCACGCATTTTCTCTCTGTCTTTGTACAGTTCACCTGTGTGTTGTTTTTTGTCTTTCACTTCGGTTGGGCGAATGCCTTTACCAAACAGGTCGATAGCGAACACGTTGTAACCGAGTTCGTTGAGCATCTCAGAACGTTTCTTTTCGTAATCGGTTAAGCCATCCCAATCGTGTATTAGCAGTACTAAAGGTGCTTGGTCACTGGCCTCACTCCAATAACCTTCGTAATCCATACCATCGACTTGGTAAGTGATGTTTTCTCCTGAAATCGCAGAGAAGGGCAGTAAAACTGAAAACAAGCCTAGCGTGGTGAGTGTTCGCATGCGTTATTCCTTTCGATGACAATTGACGTTCCAATCGAAAGTATAGATAACGCGATGATTCTCGCCATATTTCTGTCTCTAACTTGAAATGTATGGCAGGGATAGCCGGTGGCTATTGCTGATGAATAGCCATCGAGAGGGAGTGCGATGGCTGTTTTGTGATGTTTTCAGCTTACCAAAACTTGAATAGCTAAGCTGGGGAATAAAGGAAAACAACTACCAAGATGCGTTGGTTTTGCTAATGCTCATCTCTGGATACTTACGCTGATAGCGTGGCAACATCGATTCATTGCCTAAGATGCCACCTTGATGGATATAGATGACGGTTTTGGTTGGGTTCTCTTCTTGCCATTGTTCCAAGCATTGCCACATCAAAGGGTCATAGAGCAGGTCAAATTCAATGTCGGTTTGCTCTTGTAGATCCAACCAGGTTTGATAATCCTGCTGATACAGCTTACCGAAATGGTGCTTGGTTTTGAGCGGTAAGATCTGTGGGTGATCGGATTCGCCAAGTTCATTGAATTGTTGCGTTAAATAGTCATTACCGCCAACACACGCACAGGTTAACACCGGGATGTTGTGCACTTTTAAATGCTTATGCAGATACAGAGCCGTACTGCCGGTGCCTGCTGGTAGTGCAACCAAGAAATCGTGTTGGTTTTCGAAACGCGTCCAGCTGAGTATCTCCATCGCCAGTTGCTTCACGCCATATTCAGAAAGCTGAGAGCGTCCACCTTCAGGCAATACAATGCACTGAGAATCTGGCTGTCTTATTTGCTCAATATACTCCTGAGGGTGAAGCTCAGAGCCCGTCTCTTTGACTGAAATCACCTTAGCGCCTAAGTCTACAGCGCCACGGTAATTGCCGATTGGACGTTCTTTTAGCCATTGAGGAAGGTGATCAACGTAAAACTCAAGCGTCCAGCCTTTAATTTTTGCAAGTGCAGCGAGCGAGAATAGAGAGTTAGCTTGCGCAGAACCGTAGCTTATTAGAGTGGTGATGTTTGGGTGATCGTCTTCCAGTAGCTTCATGAACTTTCGCGCTTTATTGCCACAAAAGTGAGAGTGGAGCTGATCGTCACGCTTCAAGAAAAAGGTGTGGTCGTTGTATTGATGTTGAGTTATAGGGCTATTATTTAGTTTCATCGCACTTAGACAAAACGCTGACTAAGAAGCCAGCATTTTTAGTTCAAATAGGACTAACAAGTATCTAGTAGCCTGCAAGTGCTGTAAACCAACTAAATCAAGTTTTCGTTCGATATTGAGCCTCGAACTATGAATTCATTTGCTCTGAGATTGATGCGGATATATCGGTTTGAAAGGTGATTTTAGCGGTACATCCACCACAGCTGCGATTGACCAATTCAAAGCCCCACTGGAAGCGTTGACACAAGTCCTCGACAATCAATAAACCTAATCCATGACCATTCGGATTGTATTGTTCCTGAAGGCCTTCACCTTGGTCTTCAATCACAATACTCTGTTCGGACAGGGTAACCGTGACAGTGCCACTATTGGTCGCTGCAATGGCATTCCTCAATAAATTGCCGACCAACATATTCATGATCGCGCTGGTGGCTTGAATGGTCGGCTCTGATTGAATGTGTAAGGATATCTCGACTTGCTTCTCATCCGCCTGTAATGAATTCTTGGAAACGATAGCTTCTAACTCTTGCTGACTAAACAAGCGCAGCGGTGCATCGTCACTGTTTCTTTCATAACGAACTAAACCAAGCAGTGCATCGACCATTTCAGACATTTGAACAATGGCTTCATCAATACGTTCAACCTGACGAGATTGAAATTCGGTTGTTTCGCTTCTCAGTAACAGTTTGTTGGCACCACGAGCAACAGTCAACGGAGTTCTTAGTTCATGACTTGAGTAGCGTGCGAAAGCTTGCTCGCGTTTTACTAGAGAATTGATTTCTCTTCTGTATTGATTGAGTTGATCCGTCAACTGACGAAACTCCACCGCCGCATCGTCATTCACTCCAAATTCTTCGTTTAGATTGAGCTTATTGGATTCAAGCTGTTCAGACAGGGAGTTGAAGGGCTCAATCAGCCGTTTAGACAACCGATAGAGCAGAGCTCCGAAGCTGAATATTAGAATAGAGAGAAGGGCTAATACAAATGTGGTGGCATAAACGAGCTCAAAGACACTAAGCTCGACACGGTCTATTTCAGAAAGCAGAACAATAGGGTGAGTTCTACCTTCATGAGTATACTCGCCTACATAGACCATGCGAGATTCTGGATCTTCACCGACCTCACCAATGAAATTTTCTTTGCCTTCAATATACTTTAAATACTTTTTCGGTAGATAGGAAAGATCATTGTAGGCGATTGTCAGGTCATCAATTCTTAACGTACCGCTTTCCCCTGCTTGGAATAAACCAACCGCATAGTTACGGTCGATCAGGATGCGTCTTTCACCGACGCGATCTTCTGACATGTAGAGTGCGGCAACAAAGACCAAATAGACAAAGGCCGATACAATCACGGCCATTAACCCAAAGAAAACCGCTAAGCGGCCGGTTAGGGTTTTGGTGCTCGTGAGAACATTTAAAATCAATTCGATGACTCCAGACGGAATCCAACTTTAGGGACGGTAATCAACATCTGAGTATCAAACGGCTTGTCGAGTTGGTTACGTAATTGATAGATGTGACTGCGCAACACGTCATTGTTGGGTTCGTTTTCTTCCCATAACTTGTAGGAAATAGCTTCACGAGTGACTACTTCAGGTGCGCTTTGGCACAGCATCTCAAGTATGGTGTAAGTGGTTGGGTTGAGCGCTAGTAGTTTATCTTGGCGGTAAGCTTTACGGGTTTTTTGGTCGATGGTGAGTTCATCGAACTGAAGTTTTGAAGAGGCGACTTTTCCGCGGTAACGACGGACTAACGCGTTCATTCTTGCTTCTAGAATATCCAAATCAAATGGCTTGGTGAGGTAATCATCGGCACCGTGTTCAAAGCCTTTCAGCATATCTTCTCGGCTATCTAAGGCGGTCAGCATCAAAATAGGTGTCGCGTTACCTTGGTCTCGCAGTTTATTACAAACCGTTAGGCCGTCCATTCTCGGTAACATTAGATCCAATATGATGATATCAAATGAGTTTTCCAACGCGAGTTGTAGGCCAAGTTCACCGTTGTCTGCGTAATCGAGTTCCATGCCAATACACTCAAAATAATCAAACAAGACACCTGCAATTTCACGGTTATCTTCGACTAATAGAACTCGTTTCATTTTGATTCTCATACAGAAATAGACAGTAACATTATCCTGAGTGAGCGTGAAAAATATGTCAATAACATAACTTTCACTTATGGGAGGGTAGATTGGCTTCAGATTAAAAAATAGAAGAACGTATTATGTCTGAACTTCATATTAGCCGCCCTAAGATATCTACATCGCAGATCAATCCTGCGGTCTCTTTGTCTATCATTGTGCCTTTTTACGATGAACAAGAGGTATTGGAAGAGTTCCACTCTCGCCTTACCAAGGTGCTTGATAGCTTACCGATCACGAGTGAGATTGTTTATGTCGACGATGGCAGCAAAGACAACAGCTTGGACTTGGTGAGTTCATTCACTTCAATCAACAGCTCAATCTCGGTGATTGGTTTAAGCCGTAACTTTGGTAAAGAGTCAGCCATGAGTGCTGGCCTTGAGCATTGCCGAGGACAAGCGGTGATCTTGTTAGACGCAGACCTGCAAGATCCGCCGGAGCTGATCCCACAAATGGTTGCCAAGTGGCGCGAAGGCTATGACGTTGTGAATATGCAGCGCAGCCAGCGTGATGGTGAAACGTGGTTTAAGAAGTTTTCAGCGGCGAGCTTTTACAAAGTCATGAATGTGGCTGCGAAAATCGATGTTCCTGAAAATGTCGGTGATTTCCGACTGTTAAGCCGAGAGGTTGTCGACCATATCAACCAACTGCCTGAACGTAACCGTTACATGAAAGGCATCTTTTCATGGCCAGGTTTTAGACAAGCAACGATTCAGTTTAAGCGCGATGCTCGCTTCTGTGGCGAGACGAAATGGAACTACCTGAAACTCATCGGATTGGCGATGGATGGCATCACATCATTTTCTATCCGCCCACTGCGTATTGCGACGGCCGTTGGTGGATTAGTGGCGCTTACCGCTTTTGTGTATGGCGTCTTCATCGTGTTCAAAACCATGATGTTTGGTGAGCCTATTACTGGCTACCCATCCATGATGGTGGTTCAACTTGCCCTTGGCGGCATTCAACTTCTGAGTATTGGTTTAATGGGGGAATACATAGGTCGTATTTTCATTGAAACCAAGAACCGCCCTTTGTATCTGATTCAATCGGTGGTCGATACCCCAGCATTAAAAACACATTTTAAATTAGAGGAGTCAGCATGAGCCTGAACCGAACGCACCTATGGTATTTGTTGGCTTTTGCATTGGTTCTAAGGCTCTTATCTCTGGCGACATACCCTTTAATGGATACTACGGAAGCGCGCTATGGAGAAATGGCTCGCTTGATGGTAGAAACCGGCAATTGGTTAACCCCTCAATTTGATTACGGCATCCCTTTCTGGGGTAAACCACCGTTGTTCACATGGATGAGTGCGGCTGGGATTGAGCTGTTTGGTTTGAGTGAGTTTGCTGTGCGTGCACCACACTGGCTAGCAGGTTTTGCGACGATTCTGTTGGTTGCATACATGGCTAAGCGTACCGGACAAAGTGCCTTGGTGGCGGCTGTGGTATTGGCGACATGTGGGATTTTCTCTATTGCGGCGGGTGCTGTGATGACCGACATGGCGTTAACGTTAGCGATGACCATTGCCATGTTAGGTTTTTACCTATGTTGGTTAGGAGGAGAGAGTTGTAAGGGAGAGGGCAATGCTGAGACTAATCGGTCTTGGGGTTATGTTGGTTTCATTGGTTTAGCACTAGGCTTGCTTGCAAAAGGGCCGGTAGCGATTGTGATCATGGGTATCGCTGTTTTCCCTTGGTTAGTATTGCAACATGGCTTCTTTGGCGCTTTCAAAGTGTTATGGCAACGCTTTCCACTGTTGTCTGGCTTAGGTGTGATGCTGGCGATTGCCTTGCCTTGGTACATCATGGCTGAAATGGCAACACCGGGTTTTATTGATTACTTTATTGTTGGCGAGCACTTTAAGCGTTTTGTTGTGAGTGGCTGGGAGGGCGATTTATACGGTTCTGCCCATGACCAAGCAAGAGGCATGATCTGGTTGTTTTGGCTTCAAGCGGCTGCACCGTGGTCGATTGTGTTGCCTATTTTGACTTTCGCCCGTCGTAAGAAAATCGCAGAAGTTAACGCTGAACATAGTGGATTGTTTTCATTCCTCGTGTGTTGGTTGGTCTCTCCTCTGATTCTTTTTACCATGGCGGGTAATATTCTTCCTGCCTATGTGTTGCCAGGCATTCCTGCCCTTGGCTTGTTGGTGGCAATGCTTGTAGTAGAAAAAGATAAGAAGTGGTTCTCGAGTGTGGCTTTAGTGCTACCTGTGTTGCTAATGATTGCGATGGTCTACCTCAACCTAGGCAAAGCGAACGAGAAAAGTGACCGTATTATCTTCGAGCAGATCACGGATGAAGCGCCGAGCTTTTACATCGGTAAACGACCGTTCTCTGGGCAATTTTACAGTCATGGACAAGCGAAAAAGCTACTTGATGTTAAACAGTTAGATGGTATCGACAAGTTCTATCTGATTGGTAAAAGAGCGGAAGTGGAAACCAAGATTAAAGACAATGCGTTGACCTGTATTTTAGAGCCGACGGTGAAGATCAAGCGCGCTCTATTTAGTTGTCATAGCCAAAACATCAAACCAAATCTATCGTTGAGCCATATTCGAAGTGATGGCGATGTTCAATTTTAACTCGTCATCGAGACTGTTTAGCCACAAGTTCGACGTGCTAAACCAAAAACTACAACCTCATCATAAGATGATTAAATTCGCTATGGTGGGGTCGGGTGGCTTTGTTGTCGATTGTGCCGTGTTTGCGTTGCTGCATTACGTTATTGGGCTGCCGTTAATGAGTGCTCGAATTGGCTCTTTCATCGTTGCAGCAACGACAACCTGGTTTGGAAATCGAGTGTTGACCTTTGAATTCAAAGGGCAGGGGAATTGGTCCGAAAAGCTGATTCAATGGCAAAAGTTCATGTTCTCTGCATCAATATCGGCGATACCTAATTTGCTGTGCTTTAAGTTGATGACTGAATTGCTGCCTGCATTTACTGGGGCAGTGTTTATCGCAATGGCGGTTGGCATCTTGGTGGGCATGGTCAGTAACTATTTGCTTAGTCAGTATTGGGTGTTTGCTCGTTAGGCTATCTTGTAACAGACACAAAAAAGCGCAGCTAAATAGCTGCGCTTTGTGTTTTTACGATAGCGAAGTCAATCGGTTCGCGATATTAGCGTTGTGCTGCGCGCTGGCGGTTCTTGCCGTTACTTGCAGGTTTGCCACCTTGACCATTGCCCGCTTTGTTACGGTTTGGTTTGCCATTTCCGCCGCCATTACCTTGTGATTGCTGACCACCAGGACCTTTCTTAATGAAGCCAGTCGCTGGTTTACGAGCATTGCCATTACCGCCACCTTGGTTAGCATTACCTTGGCTACCGTTGCCGTTACCATTCGGCTTCTTGCCACCCGGTTTCTTACCAGAGTGGTTACGTGGGCTTTCGCCACCAAGACCTGGCTGAGATTTACTGTGCTTAGTCGCAAAGCGTTGTGAACCGTGACGACCAGACTTACGACGTTGTGCCGGTGTTTGTGCATCAAAGTCTTCTGCTGGTACTAGGCAGTTTGCTTTGTCACCAATTAGGTGCTGTTTACCCATGCTGATCAGTGCTTCACGGATGATTTTCCAGTTTTCAGGATCGTGGTAACGAAGCAGTGCTTTATGCAGACGACGTTGACGATCACCTTTCGGCACAGGAACATCTTCACGCTTCTTATATTTCACGCGTTTCAGAGGGTTAGTCTCTGAGTAGTACATCGACGTTGCATTACACATTGGCGATGGGTAGAAGTTCTGTACTTGGTCACACTCGTAGTTGTGCTTTTTCAGCCACATTGCTAGGTTAAGCATGTCTTCATCTTCTGTGCCCGGGTGAGCAGAGATAAAGTAAGGAATTAAGTACTGTTTCTTACCGGCTTCAGCGCTGTACTTCTCGAACATCTCTTTGAAACGATCGTAAGTGCCCATGCCCGGCTTCATCATCAGATCCAGTGGGCCTTTTTCAGTATGCTCTGGAGCAATCTTCAAGTAACCACCAACGTGGTGAGTCACAAGCTCACGAACGTATTCTGGAGATTCAATCGCTAAGTCGTAACGTACACCAGAAGCGATCATGATCTTCTTAACACCCGGTACTTTTCTCGCAGAGCGGTACAGGTCGATAGTGTGTTGATGGTCTGTGTTTAGCTTTTCACAGATTTTCGGGAACACACATGATGGACGACGACAGTTAATTTCAGCTTTTGGATCTGAACAACCTAAACGGTACATGTTCGCCGTTGGGCCGCCCAAGTCAGAAATAGTACCTGTGAAGCCCGGTACTTTATCTTTAATGTCTTCGATCTCATCCAAGATAGATTCTTTCGAACGGTTCTGAATGATGCGACCTTCGTGCTCTGTGATTGAACAGAAAGAACAACCACCAAAACAACCACGCATGATGTTAACCGAGGTTTTGATCATGTCGTATGCTGGGATTTTCGCTTTGCCGTACATCGGGTGCGGAACACGCTTGTACGCAAGGCCAAACACGTAGTCCATCTCTTCTGTGGTCAATGGAATAGGCGCTTGGTTAATCCAAAGCTCGCGATCACCGTGACGTTGAATCAGAGCACGACCTGAGTACGGGTTTGTCTCAAGGTGCAGAATACGACTAGCGTGAGCGTAAAGAATACGGTCATTGTTTAGCTTTTCGTAACCTGGGATACGAACCGCTGTAGTTTTTGCATCGTGACGAGAAGGGCGAATAGTAATAGGTTGCGCTTTTACTTCTTCTTTTTCGTCTTTCTTGGTATCACACTGAGTTTCAACTTCGTACGGGTTAACCGGAACATACGCTTTGTTCGGCTTTTCGATACGAGAAGAGTCAATGATCTTGAAGCCTTCAGGGGCCGCAGGAAGATTGATAGCAGTACCGCGGATATTGGTCAGCGTAGACATGTCTTCACCATCGGCAATGCGGTGTGCTACTTCAACCAGTGCACGCTCAGCGTTACCAAAAAGAAGAATGTCAGCTTTTGCATCAAACAATACAGAGCGGCGAACTTTATCTGACCAGTAGTCGTAGTGAGCTACACGACGTAAGCTCGCTTCAATACCACCAAGCACGATTGGCGTGCCTTTGTAAGCTTCACGACAACGTTGAGAATAAACCAGAGTTGCACGATCAGGACGCTTGCCACCTTCATTGTTCGGAGTATAAGCATCATCGTGACGTAATTTGCGATCAGAGGTGTAGCGGTTGATCATGGAGTCCATGTTACCCGCTGTGATGCCGAAGAATAGGTTAGGTTTACCTAGCTTCATGAAGGCATCTTTATTGTCCCACTTTGGTTGAGCAATAATGCCCACGCGGAAACCTTGAGCTTCAAGCAGACGGCCGATGATAGCCATACCAAAGCTCGGGTGATCGACATAAGCGTCACCAGTTACAATAATAATGTCACAGCTATCCCATCCAAGAGCATCCATCTCCTTTCTACTGGTAGGCAAAAAGGGTGCAGTTCCGTAGCACTCGGCCCAGTATTTTTTGTGTTCGTGAATAGGAGTGATATCGCTGTACATATTTCAACCTCTGATTTTTGAGGCGGGAATTATAGCGGCATGAGCCTAGACTAGCCAGTAGAACATGCCCCTGTTAGTTCTGGTGTCTTTCGTCTTTTTACGGTAAATGGCGACAAAAGAACCATACAACAGCATAGTTGAAGCCTTGAATAACGTCGCTAATTTGTGATTTTGATTAGTGTTCGCAGCAGTTTTTGATATTATTCGCGAAAATAAGTCTGAAGAAGTAGATCCACAATGGTCGAAACGTTATTAGTACAATTTGCTCCGATGCTTTTAGGAGCCCAACTGATCTTAACCCTCATCTTGGTGAAAGGGGATATTTGTCCGGGGCAGCGTGGTCGTATCCACAAGATGTTACCTGCGATTGGCGTGCTGTGGCTTGCCGTTGCCTCAGTAAAAATTGAAGCCTTTCTGGTCGTGTTTGCGATCTTTTATTTCTATTCTCAAGTCCAAACCAAGAAGACACGTGATTCCGGCCCTATTTGGGTTATGTACTTAGCTTGTGGTTTAGCGCTGTCTTACGTGGCTATTCAAGCGACGGAACAAGCAACTACTGTTGGCATTATCACTACTGTATTGCTAGTGGCACTGTTAGGCTCAGCGTTTGGCCATTTACTACTGACAATTGCAAGAACACGCTTACAGGCATTTCACCGAGTTCTGCCCGTTGTTGGTGTGTTGACGGGTATGTTAGTGGTTTTGGCGACAGTCGTGAGTGTCTATTCTTTGTCTGAAGCTCAATTAGAGCCTGTGATTTCAACGCTACTGTTCAGCTTTGCTTTGCTAATCTCGGCTATCGTGGTTTGGTGTTGGCATTTACTATTCGTTAAAACCCCAGAAAAACTGCAACTGACGATTTCGTTACTGATGTTATTGGCGGCGGCTGTGGGTTTAACGCCTGTTTGGGCACTTTAATCACGCACTTTCATTAATTACGTACGCTCATTAATCACGCATTCTCTTTAAGAAGTGTGATCAGTTTTTTAGCATGGCGTTGGTAAGCGTTCTAAACTTAATTCTAGTCGGTGTGTTCGTAAGGAGTACGAGATGGATTTAAGCAACGTCAAAGGTTTCGATAGCATTATCTTGCTGGGAATCGTGAATGAAAAACTTCGCCTAGAGTGCGATAGCTTTGAAGAGCTGATCAGTATGTATGAAATGGATATAGAAAGTGTCGTGGGTAAGCTCGATATGCTTGGCTATCAATACGACCCATTGACTAACCAGTTTAAGTCTTATCCAAGATAGGCTATTTTCGCGAATCAACAGATATCGAAAATCATCGGTACTGAAACTAAAAAGTCACAGATTATCTGTGACTTTTTTGTTTCTGGCGTTTGCCTATCCGATTTAACACAGGTTTAAGCTAGCCCAATAATGAACCTCTTAAACGACCTCAATACCATCTAAGTGACTCTTACTTTGCTGCCTTGCTGTGCTAAAGAAAGCCTGCAGGTAACGTTTGTCTTTTTCTGAGTTTCTTACCGCTGCAAACAGTCTTCTTGAAAGCCCTTTACCTAGCGGTTTGCTGGCTATCAAACCTTGTCTTGAGAACTCACTGATCGCCCAGTTTGGTAATGCCGCGACACCTAATCCTGCCGATACCATTTGCACCAACATCAAGGTGTTGTCTGCTTGTTTCCATTTCTTTGGTTCAACGCCTGCAGGTTGCAAAAAGTGTTTCACGACGTCTAAACGCTGTTTTTGAACAGGATAGGAGAGCATCGTGAGATCGCTAAGATCTTGCGGGTCAATGCTCGCTTGATCTGCCAAAGGCGAGTTGATCGCAGTGATGAGACGCATCTCAAAATCAAAGAGTGGTTCGTAGTGAACCTCAGAGCGAGGCTGTATATCAGAGGTGATCACCAAATCTAGCTCGCCTGCCATTAGCGCGGGTAGCGGCTCAAACCCAAAGCCTGACGAGAAATCTAGCGTTACGCTTGGCCAAGCCACTTGATATTCCTTCAAAGCAGGCATTAACCATTGGAAGCATGAGTGACATTCAATCGCCATGTGCAAACGACCATTCACATCCTCTTTCAGGCTCGCGAGTTCGTTCTCCGCTTTAGCTATTCTTGGCTGTATCTCATCGGCAAGCCTAAGCAAAATCTCACCTTCAGAGGTGAACTTAACTGGTCTAGTTTTACGTAGGAAAAGCTGACCACCGATACGCGCCTCAAGGTCTTTCAGTTGGTGAGAAAGCGCCGACTGAGTCAAGTGAAGAGAAGTTGCCGTCGCTGTTAGCGAGCCGCTGTCTCTTAAGGTAGTCAATGTTCGAAGGTGTTTAAGCTCTATCATGAGTTTTCCTCATATTCCCTAAGCCAATTCAATATTTCTTAATAATCACCCTACGGGGTTTTCTTTCATTTGTAAACGTCTAGATGTCCAGATGGATTTAATTTTTCAGCTTTAGATTATTCAAGATGAATATTTTTAATAAACAAGATGAATATTTGGACGTTGTTCATCGTTCAGATTAGGGAGATAGTTTAGCCATCTAGACGCCTTGTAAAGAACTTAAACCATAAGCTAGGCAGTTTGATCGAACACTAAAAATTATTGAATAAGGAACAGGTTCATGACTACGACAACGCATATTTTAGGCTACCCACGTATCGGCGAAAAACGCGAACTCAAATTCACTTTAGAAAAATACTGGCGCGGTGAGATTAACCAATCAGATTTAAAGCAACTCGGTAGCGAACTAAGAAATCGTAACTGGAATGTACAAGCTAAGGCGAATCTAAGCTTTGCAACTGCGGGTGACTTCGCATGGTACGACCATGTTCTAACAACGACGTTACTTCTAGGTCATGTACCTGAGCGTCACGCTGGTGGATCAGAAGGTGAAAAAGCCTTCCCAGATTTAGATACCTTGTTCCGCGTTGGTCGCGGTCAATCTCAAACTCAAATACAATCTCAAAGGCAGCCAACTTGTTGTGGCGCTAAGCACGGCTCTGAAAGCGCTAAAGATGGTGCAGCAGCATCAGATATGACGAAATGGTTCAACACTAACTACCACTACATTGTTCCTGAGTTCAGTAAAGACGACACCTTTGAAGTAAGCTGGCCGCAGCTGTTTGACGAAGTGAACGAAGCGATAAAAGCAGGACACAAAGTTAAGCCTGTACTTCTCGGCCCACTGTCATATTTGTACTTAGGCAAAGAAGTGGAAGAGGGCTTTGATCGCTTAACTCTATTGCCTCGCCTTCTTACTGCCTATCAAGCGATTCTGGCAAAACTCTCCAAGTTGGGCGTTGAGTGGGTGCAAATCGATGAGCCCATTCTATCTCTGGAACTTGAGACTAAGTGGGCAGATTCATTCAAGTTGGCTTATCAAGTGATTCAAGGCGATGTGAAACTATTGCTGACCACTTACTTTGATTCTGTGACTGATACGTTGGGCAAGATCGCGGAGTTGCCCGTCAACGGCTTACACATCGATTTGGCTGCCGCACCGCAGCAACTCGATGAAGTGGTGAATAAGTTACCGGAAGATTGGGTACTTTCTGCAGGATCAATCAATGGACGCAATGTTTGGCGAGCAGACTTAGCCGCGCAGCTTGAGTTGCTGCAACCAGTGAAAGAAAAGCTAGGCGATAAACTATGGGTCGCAAGTTCATGTTCATTGCTGCATAGCCCAGTCGACCTTGAGTTAGAAGAGACGCTTAGCGAAGAAGTGAAGAGTTGGTTTGCCTTTGCAAAACAGAAAGTCACTGAGGTGAGCTTATTGGGTGCGGCGTTAGACGGCGACCAAAATGCCATTTTAGCGTGTGAGACGTATAGCCACCCGATTGTTGCACGCAAGAGTGCAACTCATGTGAATAAGCCGCAAGTTCAAGCTCGTATTAACACGATAACTAAAGCGCTAGCAGAGCGCACTGCTCCATACGCAGAACGTGCCGTACACCAGTCTGAGGTGTTAGGCTTACCGCTGTTACCAACCACAACCATTGGTTCATTCCCACAGACAGGCGAGATCCGTGTTCAACGTAGCGCTTACCGCACTGGCAAACTGAGTGAAGCGGAATATAACACTGCATTGAAAGGCCATATTGCGGATGCCGTTAAACGTCAAGAAGCACTGGATTTGGATGTGCTTGTTCATGGCGAAGCTGAACGTAACGACATGGTGGAGTACTTTGCAGAAAACCTAGCAGGCTTTCAAACCACTAAGTTTGGTTGGGTACAAAGCTATGGCTCACGCTGCGTGAAGCCGGCGATTGTGGTCGCGGATATAGAGCGTGAGAAGCCGATGACCGTAGAATGGTCGACCTATGCCCAATCTCTGACCTCGAAGCAGATGAAAGGGATGCTGACAGGCCCAGTCACTATCTTATGTTGGACATTCCCACGTGAAGACATTTCACGCAAAGAGATCACTAATCAATTGGCATTTGCGCTGCGAGATGAAGTGTCTGATTTGCAAGACGCGGGCATCAACATTATCCAAATCGATGAACCAGCGATTCGTGAAGGTCTGCCATTGAAAAAGCGCGACCACGCAGAATACCTAGAGTGGGCGGTCGATGCCTTTAAGATCTCAGCGGCAAGTGCTAAACCAGAAACTCAGATTCATACCCACATGTGTTACAGCGAGTTCAACGAGATCATTGATTCAGTAGCCGCGCTAGATGCCGATGTGATTACCATTGAGACTTCTCGCTCGAACATGGAACTGCTGAAAGCATTTGAAGAGTTCAACTACCCGAATGCGATTGGACCTGGCGTTTATGACATTCACTCACCAAACATCCCGTCAGAAGAGTGGATTGTTGATTTACTTAAGAAAGCGGCAGAGAAAATTCCAGCGGAACGTTTGTGGGCAAACCCTGATTGTGGGCTGAAGACACGGAACTGGGCAGAGACGGAAGCGGCGCTGACTAACTTAGTTTCGGCAACTAAAGCACTGCGTAAAGAGTGGGAATCAACCGAGGCATAATTCAGCTTAGGATTTTGATTGCTTCATAAAACAAAGGCCTCGCATTTGCGAGGCCTTCTGGTTTTATACTTGTTCGAATCTCGAGCTAGAATCTAGCTGCTGCTCTGACACGTCTCTTTGCTGATCAACTTCTCAACCATCAGTTGTCCGCGAGTGTTGCGAATCTTGATGTTGTAAGCCAAGCCCATATCAAGGTTTGCTCTCACTTCAGAGTTGGTGCAGTAGCTATTCACACTCATGTCTACAACTTGGTTTAAAGGCTTAGCACCTTTTGCATCTTGGTTGTAGATCATCATGATTTCGATAACCGTGTTTTTTGCTAGCACGCGCATGACCGACAGTGGGCCATACTCAATCGGCAGGCCTGCAGATAAAACGCCAGCTCGGTGCTGCGCCATCATCTCTAGCTGTCTTTGTTCGTCTTGCTCACTTGAAGCACAGCCTGCAAGCAGAGCTAAAGCCAGTGAGCCAATAATCCATTTTTTCACGTTAAAATACTTTCTTGAATGGTTTTACAATCACATTTTGGTAAACGCCAGCATCAATGTACGGGTCAGCGTCTGCCCATGCTTGTGCATCTTCCAAAGAGTTAAATTCAGCAATCACAGTTGAACCTGTAAAGCCTGCTTCGCCAGGGTTATCTGAATCAATCGCTGGCATTGGACCTGCTGTTAACAGTCGGCCTTCATCGTGAAGTGTTTGTAGGCGTTCTAGATGTTGTGGGCGAACACTTAGGCGTTTTTCTAATGAATTTTCGACGTCTTGAGAAAAAATCACGTACCACATATTGAGATATCCTTATTTTACTTCACTAAATTTGGGGCGTTTAAATTCGCTATCTTGCTAATTTACGCGAACTAATTGGTATTGGAAGGGCTAATGATAATAAATTGTGAATTGGTGCGAGAGAGTTGTATGGTCGTTAGGGCGTGTTGACCTTTCGTGGTTAAATTTTGTTCGGGTGGGGACGCCTAGTCAAAAGCGTTTTAATCGCGGCGAGGGGGAAGTAGCCTAGTCATTCTAAGCAAATCTCCCTCAACAAAGAGTAAAACGCTTTTAGCTGAACCCTTCGGGCAGCGTTTGCTGGTCATTTCTACTACGTTATCGGCTTCTTATGGAGGCTAGCTACACATCAAAGCCTCTGCCTTGTATAAATACCCAGCAATTCGCTGCAAAAGTCAGCTCGAAAGGTCAATACGCCCTAGTAATTTCATTTATAAAAACTAAAGACCATCGGTGCCACACGCTTAATAAAAGGTGTTATTTGTTGATTGGGCGAGGCTTACCACTTTCATCAACCGCAACGTAGTTGAATGTCGCGCCACAAACCTTGTAGCGGTCGCCGATACCGTGATCAAGTACAGGCTTAACCCAGACTTCTAGGTCGATATTCATCGAGCTGCGACCAATCTTAGTGCAGTCACCATAAACACACACAACATCACCCACTGAAACCGGCTGTTTGAACTCGATACTCGATACTGAAACCGTGACTATCTTGCCGTTAGATATCTCTTTTGCCAGTATGCCGCCAGCAAGGTCAAGCTGTGACATTATCCAACCACCGAAAATCTGGCCTGCTGCATTTGTATCAGAAGGCATCGCTAATGTGCGAAGAAGTAAAGAACCAATCGGGTTCAAAGTTGATTGAATAGTCATTGTCGTACTCTTAATGGTATTGATTGTTTTATATAAAAATAGATGTGTTTACGAGACTCGTGGTGGTCTAATTTTTAACGTCTTCACCGAACACAAATAATCAGCGGCCAATGATCACGAGTATCATTGGCCAATCGCATATTGATAATAATTGTATCAAATAGGGTATGAGGACTCATCCCTAAGGGCTATTCCTCGTCGGTATTTTTATCCGTTAACTCTTTCTGCTGGTCTTTTGGTAGATGCTTATAGATATAAACACCAGTGAGCAAGGTGAAGAGCAAGGTCGCGATGAGTAGACCAAACACTTTGAAGTTGACCCAAACATCCAACGGTAGGCTGAAAGCAACGTAAACGTTGAGAACGGCACATAGGGTAAAGAACAGCGTCCATGCCCAGTTGATCTTGCCCCATACCGAATCAGGCAGTGTGATCTCTTTGCCTAACATACCTTTAATCGCTGATTTGCCTATGATGTGACTGACCGTCAGGCCAATCGCAAACAGTGCGTAAACGATGGTGACTTTCCATTTAATGAAGTTGTCGTCGTGCAAGAAGATGGTCATGCCACCAAATACGGCAACCATTAGAAAGGTGATGACCTGCATTTTTTCGACTTTCTTGTAGATGAAATAAGTCAAAATAATTTGAACTGCAGAGGCAACGATCAAAGCGCCGGTCGCGGTATAGATGTCGTACATCTTATAAAGCGCAAAGAAAATAATGAGAGGAATGAAATCAAGAATTTGTTTCATGAGACACTGACTATCCAGTTAGTTGAGTTGCTGACAGTCTAACGAAAACTGTCTCGATGCTAAATAGCTCGAGACAATTGGGTGCCAATTAATTCAATCTAACCACTCATCGTGTTTAAAGACTTTAAGCAGGTTATCGCATTGACGAGGTTTGATAGCGAGGTATTAGCTTCTTGATGTCTTCAAGATAACCTTCGCTTTTCAAGCTGTCTAATGTGTTTTCGAGTTCTTGTTCGCTCATGGCAAAACACGTCGATTTACCGGTCGTTAAGTCGAGATACTCGTGATATTCACGTTCTGTGAAGTGGCCAATTCTGTCCATTAATAGGGTTTTAATTCCATGGTGAATCAAGCCGTAATACGTATGTCTTTGTAAGGTCATAGCCTATCCTCCGTGACAAGCTGCAGTTAAATTGTTGCAACCTGCTGTATATTGGTTGGGTTATCTATGACAAAGCAATTCGAATGCCATTTTCTCCAACGGAACAGAACAAATTCCCGACTAAATAGAATTGAACTTCTTTTCAAATAGTTAAAGGAAGGCTCGTTATATTCTCTGACAATCAATACGCAACAGACATCAAATAGTTTCATTTTGAGAACGGTAAAATTCTCATTATGACGCTCTACTGCCGCTTATAGTGGAGCCTACCAACGATGATTACCGCTAATCGACAAGCCAATCAACCAGCGTAGATAAGGATGTATTTTGTCGATTCTTGGGTTGCAGTAAGAAGTAACCATTTCCAGAGAAGACACTGCCTTCACTCACTTTCACCAATCTACCCAAATCAATATCTTGCTTGGCCAGCGTGATGTCGCCTATGGCAATACCAAACCCTTGAATGGCGGCGTTCATCGCTTGATCGAGTGTCGCGAATTGTTGGTTGTTCTTGCTTGAAAGGTCGTGGCTGCCTATGTGCTCTAACCAAAGTCGCCAATCACTTTGCTCATTGTTGGCGTGTAGCCAAGTGTATTGGGCAAGCTTGTGTGGCTTGATGATGGTCGACGCGTTGTTGATAAGATGGCTCTGCGTAATGCTTTGTGCTTGGCAAACGGGCGCTAGCTGCTCGTTAAACAATAATTGGCTGACAATCGATTGTTGGTTTGGTTTCTTACCATAGGTAATTACGGCGTCAAACGGGTCAAAGCTTGGTTCGAAGACGTGCTTGATGGTCGATGTGAGTTCGACATCAATTTCAGGATAGGCTTGCTGAAAAGACATCAGCTTAGGCAACAACCAAGAGGTAATACAGCTCGGTGCGTTGAGTTTGATCTTAGAGGGAGAGCTAGCCACTTGATTGAGAGCCGATTGCAGCTGATGAATCGTTCCTTGTATCAGGGGAACCAGTTCTTCTCCTTTCGGGGTTAAAGACAGCCCGCGAGCATGGCGATAGAAGAGATCACAGCCAAGGTTTTCTTCAAACGACAATACCTGACGACTCACTGCACCCTGCGTAACATTGAGCTCATGTGCCGCGCGCGTAAAGTTGAGATGCCTTGCAGTAGACAAAAACGCGAGCAAGGTTTTGGTTGAAGGAAGTGTGCGATTCATATCTTTACCTATGATTTTATATCATGGCTATTATGTGATTATTTCGATTCATTTATCAATAGTGTTCTGTTTGAATGTAAATACTTAGTCATCATATGTGATTCAATATGTGTATAAGTCACATTTTTTGAATATGAAGGCAATGATGAAGACATTGCGATTTTGTGAAAGGGATAGCTTCTTGACATCTTTTATTGATAGCTTAGTGCCTCAGGCTGTAAAAAAATTAATACCTTATCAATCGGCAAGAAGAATTGGTGGTGATGGACGTGTCTGGCTAAACGCCAATGAATTGGAAAGCTCGCTGTTTCAAGGAGAAGCAAGTCACAACCGATACCCAGACTTCTTACCGCAAGATATTGCTAAGGCTTATCAAGCGTATTGCGGAACTGATGCTGCAACGGTTGCCGTTCGTGGTGCAGATGAAGCGATTGATTTGCTGATCAGAACATTCTGTAAACCGGCGTGCGACAACATACTTATCTGCTCTCCAACGTATGCGATGTATGAGTTTTGCGCTGATGCATTGGCGATTAATACCTTGGACTCTCCATTGCAGGAAGACTTTAGCCTGAACGTCGCTGATATTGTGAATAAGGCAAAACTGGCGAATATCGTGTTTCTTTGCTCACCAAACAATCCAACGGGCAATGTGATTCCTAAATCGGATTTGATTCAGGTACTGGAAGGCACGACTGGAAAATCTCTAGTGGTCGTCGATGAAGCGTATATCGAATTTGAACCACAAACGTCAGCCGTTAGCCTTATTGAGCGTTATCCGCACTTGGTTGTGATTCGCACTTTGTCTAAGGCATTTGGACTGGCTGCAGTTCGTTGTGGTTTTATCTTAGCGAGTCAAAATGTGATGCAGTATGTCGCGAAGCTGATTCCACCTTATCCGATGCCAGATTGCTCATCTCAAATTGTATTAGACGCGTTGTCTGATGAACGAGTCTCAGTGATGCAAGATGCGACGCAGAATCTGGTTGAGCTGCGTAACTGGTTTGCTTGTGAGTTAACGCAGTTTGATTTCATCGAGTCTGTTTACCCTTCATCGACAAACTTCATTTTGCTGCGTCAAAAAGCTGGGCATCAAGTGTTCAGTGTCTTGGCGAAGGACGGCATTGTGACAAGGAACCAAAACCATGAACCGGCTTTGCGTAACTGTGTTCGAATCAGTATTGGTAGCCAAGAGAGCATGCTAGAAGTGATAACGTCACTAACACGTTACCAAACCGAATTAGAACAGAGTCAACAAGGCAAACACATTCAACAAGCTCAACATAAAGAAATTCAATCTCAACTCGATAAAGATCATATCTAGGATGGCAATGATGAAAAAGATAATACTAGGACTCGCTTGTGCGGCCGCTTTACTTGGTACAACGGTACAGGCGAAAGAAATCCGTTTGGCGTCGGACTTTACGTATCCGCCATTCAACTACAAAAACAGCGACGGTGTGCCTGTCGGGTTTGATATTGAGATAGCTGATGCCTTGTGTGAGCAAGCCAAACTCGATTGTACTTGGGTTTCACAAAGCTGGGACTCGCTAATTCCAAGCTTATTGGCAAGAAAGTCGGATGTGATTATGGCGTCGATGCGTATCACCGAAGAGCGTAAGCGTAAGATCTTGTTTACTGATAAGTACTACCAAACACCAGCCGTATTTGTTGCTGCTAAAAGCGCAGAATTCAGCGTTGATGAGGCAGGCTTAGCGGGCAAAACTATAGGTGTTCAACAAGGTACGATTCACGATCGCTACGTAACCGACAAGTTTGGCGATGTGGCAAACATTAAGCGTTATACCGGCCAAGATGAAGTTTATCTGGATCTGCAAAACGGCCGTCTAGATCTAACCTTCGGCAACTCAGATCAACTTTCATTGGCTTTCTTAGATAAGAAAGAAGGCGAGGGCTTTGAGTTCAAAGGTAAAGCAGTAACCGATAAAGCCTACATTGGCGAAGGTACGGCGTTAGCACTAAGAAAGCAGGATTCAAAATTGGCGAAACAATTCAATGCTGCGATTGAAGAGATCAGAGCAAACGGTACTTACGACAAGATCGCCGCTAAGTACTTCACGTTTGATATCTATGGCGCTGATTTGTAACTCGTCTAACGCCTAAAAATTAGAACACCAAAAACAAAAATCCTAGGGCTGTAAGGCTCTCGGATTTTTGTTACAAATAATTCATCCTCTCAAGCTTCTCTCTATTGCCTTTATCTATTCTTGTTACCTAAATCCAACCGAAAACCTTGCCTTCATCACCTCACAAAGCACTGTTCACGACTCGCGTTTTCGAGCGAGGAGACCTTCTTTGTCCGTGCTTAATTACTGATTTTAAGATCTTAAAATAACACAAATTTGCGCGTGATTTTTGCTAATAGACTGTTCTAAAAGCAGTTGAAAGCGCTCGGAATTCCCCAAAAATCCGAAGTTAGACTGCTTAATGGTCTAATTGGTGCCAAATATGATTGGTATCACAATCAATTCAGCTCTCTGGCAAATAGATGAACCTTAGCTCACAAAATATACACATATTATTGTAATACAAAATATATGAAGGTAAGAATATTGTAATGAAACGTTACTGCTATGAGCGATGTGCAATTGAACGTTAGATTTCAAACTTAGCTATAGCGTTGCATATAAAACTGTACCTCTTACAAAATGGATTCTGGAGAAGAACATGAAAAAACACCTACTGACGATTGCAGCGGCTTCAATTCTGATGGCATTTGGCGCTCAAGCAAAAACTTTGACGTTAGGGCATGCAATGTCATTAGAAAGCGCAGCTCACCAAGGCATGGTGATCATGGCTGATAAAGTGAAAGAAAAATCGAATGGTGAACTTACGATTAAGATCTTTCCAAACGGTCAATTAGGCTCTGAACGTGACCAAGCGGAGCAAGTTGTTACTGGCGCGATTGATATGGCCAAAATCAATGGTGGGTTAGCCGAATCTTTTGAACCAACGTTTAAGGTTAATGCACTGCCTTTCTTATTCCGTGACGTTCCACATATGAGAACCTTCATGCGAAGTGAAGCTGCACAAGAGATGTTGCTTTCAAGTGAAGGTAAAGGCTTCATCGGTCTTACATTCTATGACTCAGGCACACGTAGCTTCTACGCTAAAAAAGCCATTAACTCACCGGCTGATCTCGCTGGTATGAAAGTTCGAGTTCCGGGTTCTCCAACCATGATGGAAATGGTTAACCTATTAGGTGGTAAAGCAACGCCTGTACCTTTCAATGAGGTATACACGGCGCTGCAACAAGGCGTAATTGACGGTGCTGAAAATAATATTTCTAGCTTAGTTGAAATGAAACACAGCGAAGTTGCCAAATTTTACTCTATGGACCAGCACATGATGACACCTGACGTGATCATCATTTCAGAATACAAATGGGGTTCATTAACGGCAGAAGAGCAAAAGATCTTAAAAGAAGCTGCTGCTGAGTCTCTTGAAGAGCAGATCAAAATCTGGGATGCAACAGATGACATGAACAAAGAGAAAGGAATGAAAGAAGGTGTCACGTTTGTTGAAGTTGATAAAGCCCCTTTCCGTGCAGCTGTTAAACCTATGATTGATGAGGCGAAAAAAGATCCAAAACTAGCTCCATTCATTGAAAAAATTGAAGCTCTTTAATCAGTCTTAGTGAAAATATAATTTTGCCTTGGCTTTGCTAAGGCAAAATTTTTTGAGGTATCACACCATGTTAGCAACTTTCAGAAACCTACTTGATAGGTTGATTCTTTTTGTCTCTTCTTTTGCATTAATGTTACTTGTCGTTACTGTCACTTGGCAGGTCTTTAGTCGCTATGTTTTGAATGATCCAAGTAACTGGACTGATGAACTTGCTCGTTATGCGATGGTATGGCTTGGCTTATTAGGAGCAAGCTACTTATTCGGTATCAAAGGACACTTAGCAATAACGTTATTGGATGGTTATCTTAAGGGTAAAGCACATATCGCATTACATGTGCTCATCAATTTCATTTCTGGCGCATTTGTATTTCTAGCAATGCTTCAAGGTGGCATCGCCTTAATGGGAAGAACCACACAACAACTCTCTCCAGCACTGCAATTACCGATGTCGACGGTGTATTCAATCTTGCCGATTTCAGCCGTTATTATCCTCATCTATTTGGTCATGAATACGTTTGATCTTTTTTGTGAACCCAACAAAAAGTAAGTTTTAAAAGGACTCTATATTATGGATTTGTCCATTGGTGTTTGGCTGCTAGGCCTATTCTTATTCATGATCGCGATAAGCATGCCGATTGCGATTGCAATTGCCATGTCATCTTTAACCATCATGTATTTCATCTTACCGTTTGAAGTCGCGAGTATTACTGCGGGTCAAAAAATCATTACCGGTATCGATAGTTTCAGTTTATTAGCCATCCCTTTCTTTATCCTCGCTGGGAATATAATGAATGTGGGTGGCATCGCGAGTCGACTCATCAACCTTGCAAAGCTCTTGGTTGGTTGGATCCCGGGCTCACTTTTTCACGTGAACATCTTCGCCAATATGATGTTTGGCGCCGTTTCAGGATCAGCCGTTGCAGCAGCAGCTGCGGTTGGTAAAACCTTAGGCCCAGAATTAGAAAAAGATGGTTATGATAAAAACTTAGCAACAGCAGTAAACGTTGCATCTTGCCCGGCAGGCTTATTAATACCGCCGAGTAATTCACTGATCGTATTTTCAGTGGTATCGGGTGGAACATCCGTTGCGGCGTTGTTTATCGCAGGGTATGTCCCAGGTATTCTAATGGGCTTAAGTTGTATGGTCGTCGCCTATTTCATCGCTAAAAAGAAGGGCTACAAAACAAGTGCGAATGACGGCTTCACAACGAAAGATGTGCTGAATATTGTTTGGCAAGCAACACCAAGCTTAGGGCTTATTGTTGTTGTTATTGGCGGTATTATTGGTGGTATATTCACTGCAACAGAAGGGGCATGTATAGCGGTTCTATACTCTTTTATACTGTCACTCTGTTACCGAACCCTCAAATGGGCACACTTTCCGATAATTTGTAGAGAAACGGTTCAGGTTACTGGCATTATGCTGTTCTTGATTGGTGCTTCTACCATTATGTCATGGGCAATGGCGTTTACCGGTCTACCAACCATGATCAGTGATTGGATGCTCTCTATTTCAGACAATCCAATTATCATCTTTATTCTGATGAACCTGATTCTACTGATTGTGGGTATGTTTATGGACCTTACGCCAGCCGTATTGATCTTTACCCCTATCTTTATGCCGATTGCTGAGCATTTAGGCATGCATCCAATTCACTTCGCGATGATGATTATCTTCAACTTATGTATTGGCATTGCAACGCCACCCGTTGGTACGGCGCTATTTGTGGGTTGTAGTGTCAGTGGCTCTAAGATTGAAAACGTTATAAGAAGTATCATGCCGTTTTGTGCCGTATTGATCGTCACACTGTTGGCCATTACTTTTATTCCTGAAATTAGTTTGGCTCTGCCTCGTGCGTTTGGACTCATCAATTAGCCTGACAAGGGTAAGATTTACCGAATCAATATCGATCATTACCTAATAAAAAAACCGCCTCATGAAGGCGGTTTTATTTATCAATCAAACTGAAGCTTAATATTACGCTTGCTGTTTTTGTAGCTCAGCTTCTTTCGCTTCGTCTTCGATTAGAGAATCAACGATGACTGCACATGCTGCATCACCAGTGATGTTTAGAGCAGTACGGATCATGTCGAAGATACGGTCTAGAGCGAACAACAGAGGTAGACCTTCAATAGGGATACCAGCTGCTAGAAGAACCGCAACCACTAGGAAAGAAGGACCTGGAACACCTGCTTGACCAACTGCGCCTAGAGTCGACGTTACGATGATAGCAACGTAAGCACCCATAGAAAGGTCGATGTTGAACAGCTGTGCGAAGAAGATAGCAACTAGGCCGTAGTAAATTGCGTTACCAGACATGTTGATCGTCGCACCAAGAGGCAGAACGAATGAAGCCGTAGAGTTACGAACGCCAAGTTCTTTCTCTACCGTTTCCATTGTTACTGGCAGTGTCGCCATTGAAGATGCTGTTGATAGTGCAACCGCTTGAGGCTTCTTCATCGCCACTAGGAACTTCTTCGCAGAAGTCTTAGTGAAGATTTGAATCATTAGCGGGTAAGCAACAAAGCCGAAGATCAGAATCGCAGCGATGTAGACAACGAACAGTTTGAACACAACCATAAGTGCGCCAAAGCCGAATGTACCCACAGCTTCTGCCATTAGGCCGAATACGCCAAGTGGTGCAATGATCATAACCTTGTTGATCATCCAAACCATAGCGTCAACAATCGCGTTTACGCCATTGATGATAGGGTCACGTTTCTCTTTCGCTTGTTTAGAAATCGCAATACCGAAGAATAAGCAGAAAACTAGAATTTGCAGAATGTTTGCTTCATTCAGTGATTGGAAAACGTTGGTCGGGATCATGCCTGTGATGGTTGCCCAGAACGTTGGAAGTTCACCTTTCGCAGCGTATTCAGAAGAGAACATGCCTTCAACGCCAGAAACATCGATACCACGACCTGGTTCGAATATTTCACCCATTACTAGCGCTAGTGCTACAGCAAGTGCAGACGTTAGTGCAAAGTAACCTAGAGTGGTCACGCCCACTTTACCTGCTGATGAGCTGTTGCCTAGACCAGCAGCACCTGAAATTAGGGCAACCGCGACTAGAGGGATAACCAGCATCTTGATCAAATTGATGAAGATAGCACCCAGTGGAGCGAACATAGTTGCGCTGTCACCCATCATCGCACCGACTAGGGTACCGATGATCATTGCAATAACGACTTGAACGCCGATGTTGCTTAGTAAACTCTTTTCTTTTAACACTTCCATAACCTCTGTGCTACTAAATATAAAAATCCCAGAACTACTCACCAATGTACGATGTACCATTGGATTAATATTTCGCGAGAAGTTTTACACGTATCTTTTACATTTATCAATATGAGCAGAGATGAAAGAACACCAAAAAGCAGTAATCAAATGTCATTTGATGATTTTTCACACTAAAGCAAACGTTTGCTTTTTTGATTTGTCATTATTTTTATAAATGGTGGTGATGTTTTGGTGGGGTATTATAGGTGTGCTACAGGTTTGTATGAGGTGTTGTTTTTATCAGAAATTTAACAATTGAGAGGGTTTGGGCGTGTTCTCGGAGAAAAACTCCCACAGCGCTAATTATCGCACTAGTGGGAGCCTATTTATTATTTTTGCGTTGCCGCTTTCATTGGCGTAACAAACTCAGCAAGTGCTTTAAGCATTGCTTCTGGTTGTTCAACGTTGTTTTCAATGATTTTCACAACCGCAGAGCCAGAGATAGCACCAGCAGCGCCAGCTTCGATGGCTTCTTTTACTTGCTCAGGAGCAGAGATACCGAAACCAAGCAGTGCTGGTGGCGCATCAAACTTGTTCAAACGGTCAAGTAGGGCTGTCACAGGCATGTTTGCTTTGGTTTCTGCACCCGTTACGCCAGCACGAGAAAGTAGGTAAGTGTAACCACCACCTAGCTCAGAAACCGATTGAAGCGTCTCATCACTTGCTGTTGGTGGAGCAATAAAGATTGGGTGAACGCCAAACTTCTTAGCTGCAGCAACAAACTCGCCACTCTCGTTGGTTGGTACATCAGCAATCAATACTGAATCGATACCTGCATTAGCACAACGCTCGTAGAAGTTCTCGATACCACGTGCGTACACCAAGTTTGCGTACATCAGTAGGCCGATTGGTAGCTCTGGGTATTTAGCACGAATTTGACCAATAAGATCAAAACACACATCTGGCGTGACTTTAGAATCTAACGCACGAATGTTTGCACCTTGGATTGTCGGGCCATCTGCAAGCGGATCTGAGAATGGAATACCAAGTTCAAGTGCATCAGCACCCGCTTCAACGAGTGTTTCCATGATCTTAAGAGACTGCTGAGGGTTAGGATCGCCAACCGTTACGAATGGTACAAATGCGCCCTGATTCTTTTCAGCTAAGCGAGTGAAGAGTGATTGATAGCGATCCATTATAATGCTCCTTTCTCTTTAAGAATGTCGTGTACAGAGAAGATGTCTTTATCACCACGACCAGATAGATTAACCACTAATAGCTGTTCTTTCTCTGGGTCATCGTGAGCCATTTTAACAGCATGAGCCAAAGCATGAGATGACTCTAGCGCTGCGATAATACCTTCTTTACGTGCAATCAATTGGAACGCTTCTAGCGCTTCGTCGTCGGTCACGTTGTCGTATTCAGCTCGGCCAATAGCATTTAGGTGCGCGTGTTGAGGACCAACTGATGGGAAGTCTAGACCCGCAGATACAGAGTAAGACTCTTCTACTTGACCATTCTCATCTTGCATCAGTGGTGCTTTCATACCGAAGAAGATACCAGTTTTACCGTGTTTAAGCGGCGCGCCGTGTTGGTCGGTATCAATACCTTTACCAGCAGGCTCTACACCGATTAGGCGTACAGACTCTTCTTCAATGAAATCCGCGAACATACCGATAGCGTTTGAACCACCGCCGACACACGCGATAACTGCATCAGGAAGGCGACCTTCACGAGCTAGAATTTGGTTCTTCGTTTCTTCACCAATCATGCGTTGGAAATCACGAACAATCGTTGGGAATGGGTGAGGGCCCGCTGCAGTACCCAATAGGTAGTGCGCGTCTTCATAAGTTGCCGACCAGTCACGTAGCGCTTCGTTACATGCATCTTTTAGCGTTGAAGAGCCAGAATGAACAGGGATAACCTCTGCGCCCATTAGCTTCATACGGAACACGTTCGGGCTTTGACGTTCAACGTCTTTTGCACCCATGTATACACGACACTTAAGACCTAGTAGAGCACACGCTAGAGCCGTTGCCACACCGTGTTGGCCTGCCCCAGTTTCAGCGATGATTTCCTGCTTACCCATACGTTTTGCTAGCAATGCTTGACCAAGTACTTGGTTTGTCTTGTGGGCGCCACCGTGAAGTAGATCTTCACGCTTAAGGTACAGTTTGGTTTTTGTGCCTTTAGTTAGGTTACGAGTCAACGTTAGTGCCGTTGGACGACCAGCGTACTCTTGAAGAAGCGTCATGAATTCGCTGCGGAACTCAGGATCGGCTTGTGCATCGATAAATGCTTGTTCAAGTTGGTCTAGTGCTGGCACTAGGATCTGCGGTACGTATTGACCACCGTATTCACCAAAGTAGGCATCGAGTTTAGCCATTGTGTTATTCCTTCAATTCTACTGATGTGTATTCACACCAAGTCATTTAATCTTGTTTGAGCTTCGCAAAAGGCAAAGCTCACAAATATGTTTTTAGTTTCTGCTTTCTAATTTCTAGCGCCGAGTTTGGACTAGTAATTGCGAATCGCTGCAAAAGCACGTTGCAGTTTGTCTGCGTCTTTTTTTCCTGGAGCGGATTCAACGCCAGAGTTTAGGTCTAATCCTAAGCAACCCAACTTAGCGGCTTGGTTAGCATTTTCTGGGTTTAGGCCACCCGCCAACATGATTGCGCTTTGGTTGTTGATTAGGTTCCAATCGAACACTTGGCCTGTGCCACCAGTTTGAGAACCCACTTTAGTATCTAGCAGGTGACGAGTCACGTTGCTTTCCAGTAATTCTGGTAGCGAGCTCTCAGCATCGGGAGCAACACCGTAAGCTTTCCAAATCTCAACGCTTTCAGGTAGTGACTGTTTTAGCTCATCGACAAACGCTTGAGACTCATCACCGTGCAATTGCACAGCGAACAGGCCTAGCTCAGAAACCGTTTTCGCAACGTCAGTAACGCTGTGGTTTTGGAACACACCCACGTAGTTCAAAGGTGCGCCGCTCATAGTCAAACGAGCCGCTTCGATATCCACATGACGCTTAGATGCTTCAACGAATATCAGACCACCGAATACCGCACCAGCTTGATAAGCCTTTGCTGCATCGTCAGAGTGAGTTAAACCACACACCTTGTTTTCACCCAGTGTTACTTTGCGTACCGCAAGCTCGAGGTTCTTCTCTGCCATTAGAGAGCTACCGATTAGGAAGCCATCTGCAAACGTTGAAAGGTCACGAACTTGTTGATGTGTGTAGATGCCAGACTCTGAAATCACAACTGCGTTTGGAGCCAGTTCGCGAATCAGCGGCGCCAACTCTTTAGTACGGTTCAAATCAGTCGAAAGGTCACGAAGATTACGGTTGTTAATGCCGATCACCTTAGCGTTTAGAGCGACTGCACGGTGAAGCTCTTCTTCGTTGCTGACTTCGGTCAATACACCCATGTTGAGTGAGTGAGCGACTTCCGCCAGCGCTTTGTACTCTTCGTCATCTAATACCGATAGCATTAGCAAGATAGCATCAGCTGAGTAATGACGAGCTAGATACACTTGGTAGGTATCAACCATGAAGTCTTTACACAGGATAGGCTGCTTAGCAATGCTGCGAACTTTAGGTAAAAACTCAAAGTCACCTTGGAAGTACTTCTCGTCTGTCAGCACAGAAATCGCGTTTGCGTGGTTGTTGTAAACAGAAGCAATGTAGTCGAGGTCAAACTCGTCACGGATTAAACCTTTTGACGGAGAAGCCTTTTTACATTCAGTGATGAAAACCGTTTGTTCTCCGCTCAGAGCGTCATAAAAGCTGCGGTCTGTTGCAGTTAGTGACGCTTTAAACTCGTCTAATGGTTGAGTCTGCTTACGCGCTTCAACCCATTGGTATTTATCACGAACGATTTTTGCTAATACTTCCGCCATTTCAGCTTCTTTGACTGAAACGTGGGTCGACAGTTTATCGGTAGTCTGTGTCATGTTCTTTGTCTCAATTCGTCGTTCGTTAGGCGTGTGCAGCAAGCTTATGTACAAGCTCGTACGCTTTGCCAGAGTTCATCGCGTCAATCGCTTGCTGAGCGTTGGCTTTTAGGTCTTCGTGACCAAATAGACGCATCAGCAGAGCTACGTTGACTGCCACTGCGCCAACTTGAGCATCAGTGCCTTTACCCGTCAGGATATCAGTTGTGATGGCTTTGTTCTCTTCTGGCTCGCCGCCCTTAATCGCTTCAAGAGGGTGAGTGTTCAAACCAAAGTCAGCCGGAGTCACTGTGTACTCGTGAATCTTGCCATCTTTAATCTCAGCAACGATAGTCTCGCCGTGAATCGCTACTTCATCTAGGCCGCTACCGTGAACAACCGCCGCGCGCTTCATGCCCATTTGCAGCATGGTTTCCGCGATAGGGCGTACAAGCTCTTTGCTGTAAACACCCATTAGCTCGATGTTAGGGCGAGCTGGGTTAATCAGTGGGCCAAGGATATTGAAGATAGTGCGCGTTTTCATGGTTTGACGAACAGGCATCGCGTGACGTACACCAACGTGATACTGCGGAGCAAATAGGAACGCTACGCCAAGTTCATCAACAGCCGTACGCGTGTCTTCTGTTGTCATCGCTAGGTTGATACCGAACGAATCCAATAGGTCAGAAGAACCTGATTTGCTCGATACGCTGCGGTTACCGTGCTTCGCGACTTTTAAGCCACACGCTGCGGCAACAAATGCAGAAGTCGTCGAGATATTGATGGTGTTGTGACCGTCGCCACCTGTACCTACGATGTCTGCGAAATCGTAATCAGGGCGCGGGAACGGGTTTGCATTCGCAAGTAGTGCTTTTGCTGCGCCTGCAATTTCATCGGGCGTTTCGCCTTTGATTTTCAGTGCAGTTAGCGCAGAAGCCATCAAGATTGGGTCTAGTTCACCCTTGATGATCACATCAAATAACTGTTGGCTTTCTTCTTGAGTAAGAGACTGCTGTTCGTAAAGTTTATTAATCTGTTCCATGATCGTTTCCTATATCGTCTTTTTCTCAAGAGCCCATTCGATAGCGTTTGCTAGAAGCGTTGCACCGTAGGTCGTCATAATTGATTCAGGGTGGAATTGGAATCCACACACCTTGTCTTGTTCTTGAACCACAGACATCACCAAATCATCTACTTCAGCGGTCACCGTTAGGCTATCAGATACATGCGTTGCCACTAAAGAGTGGTAGCGAGCGATAGCCAATGGCGAAGGTAGGCCTTGGTAAGTCGCATGGTTTTGGTGTTCCATCATCGACACCTTACCATGAATGATTTCGCCAGCGCCTGCAACGGTGCCGCCATAGGCTTCAACAATCGCTTGGTGGCCTAAGCAAATACCAATCATTGGCACTTTACCTTTTAGAAGCTGAATCAGCTCTGGCATACAGCCCGCATCTGCTGGAGCGCCAGGGCCTGGCGAAAGCAGTGCAACAGGGTTGTCTAGTTCGTTGATCGCCGCTTCAACTACTTTTGCAGGAATGTTGTTACGGTAAATTTTTACGCTGTGACCTAATGAACGAAATTGGTCTACAAGGTTGTAAGTGAACGAGTCGAAGTTATCGATGAATACAATATCAGCCATGATTACGACTCCTTCTTATTTGTTAGGTTCTTAGTATGAGCTGCTTGAATCGCTGAGATAACCGCTTGTGCCTTGCCGCGAGTTTCATCGGCTTCTGCTTGTGGGTCTGAATCGAATACCACACCAGCGCCAGCTTGTACTTGTGCTACGCCATCTTCAACGTAAGCAGAGCGAATTACGATACAAGTATCTAGAGTCCCTTCACCGGTTAGGTAACCGACTGCACCACCGTAGCTACCACGACGCGTTTTTTCTACGTCACGAATAAGCTGCATTGCGCGGATTTTTGGTGCGCCCGTTAGCGTGCCCATGTTCATACAAGCTTGGTAAGCGTGCAGAGCATCTAAGTCTTCACGGAGCTGACCAACAACACGAGAAACCAAGTGCATTACATGGCTGTAGCGGTCTACTTTCAGTAAGTCTGCTACGTGGCGAGTGCCAGCTTCGGCAATACGTGCCACATCGTTACGCGCTAGGTCAACTAGCATCATGTGCTCGGCGTTTTCTTTCTTGTCGGTACGCAGTTCAAGCTCGATACGGCTGTCTAGGTCGAAATCGATTTGACCGTCAGGGCGCTTACCACGACGACGAGTACCAGCAATCGGGTAGATCTCGATTTGGTTGGTTTCTGTCTCGTATTTCAGCGCGCTTTCTGGAGATGCACCGAACAGAGTAAACAGCTCGTCTTGCATGTAGAACATGTAAGGGCTTGGGTTGCTTTGTTTGAGTTCTTTATAAGCCGCCAGTGGGGCAGGGCAAGGTAGAGTGAAGCGGCGTGAAGGTACCACTTGGAATACATCGCCTTTAACTACGTACTCTTTTAAATCACGAACCGTTTGGCAGAAGTCTTCATCTGAAACGCTAGGTACAGCTTCAACGTTGTCTAACGGCGTTACTTCAGTGATGGCTTTCAGGGACTGACACTGAGTTTGAATGTCGGCTAGACGGTCAGTTAATTGCGCTTTGATGTTGTCATCTTGAGCAAATAAGCTCGCGTGAAGTAGGCCTTCGTTCTCTTGATGATCGAAACGCAATAGTGTTTCAGCTACGTAGAATACAAAGTCAGGACAATTGTTGGTTGCTTCAGCATCACCTAGTGGCTCAAAGTTTGCCACGATGTCGTAAGCGAATAAGCCCGCCATGAATAATGCGTGTTTGTTATCCGCGTCTTGCTCAAAGCTGTGCTGAACCAAACGCAGTGCATCGAATGAAGAGGCTTCTCTTAAACGTGAGTCTTCGTCTAATTCGTTGCTTGGTTCGATAAAAGTCAGCGTCAAAACGTTATCAGTAAGGTCAGATTTAATTTCTGCTTTCACGTTTTGAGTGAGATGTTCGATAAGCGCTTGACCGTTTTCAGTCAATGCTTGAAAGGTTACTTCATGTCCGCGACATACGATGCGAACAGCAGAGTCGATAAGGAGTAGGCTTGTCAGGTTCTGTTTAGATTCAATCTCGGCAGATTCCAACAAAAGACTATCAGTTTTGTTTTCACACAAAGTATGAAAAACGCTGGTTGGATCTTGCGAGTAAGGAACTGAGGAATTGATGACCTCAATGGTTCCCAGCTTTTTGATTTCAATGGCCTTGTTCACAAGACCTCCTTTATGATTCTTTAAATTTCCTGCCGTACATAGTCGCATAAAGATACCTTTCACCCAATCTAGAATATGGTCAATTCGATGATTTGTTAGTCAGTTGAATGTGAGATGTTCGACAAATTAAAAAGCCCGCTATTAAAGCGGGCTTAGTGATAACTTTTTTATAAACAAACTGTTTAATTAGAAGTACACGTTAGCCCACCAAGAACTTGTCCAAGTGCGCCACCAATTAAGCTCTGAACTTGCTTCTACTGAAGAAAGTTCTAAAACTTTATCTTTATGGTTTTGGTTAAATTCTTGTAACATGGTGAACCTATCAAATGTGATACTTCGTATTTGTGTACTAGTTAACTAGTTTTATGCTTGCGGGTCAAGTGTGTTGACACAAATATAACGATAAAAATTGAAAACAATGAAAAAGAATATATGAGAATTGATCTACATAGTCATACAACAGCCTCAGATGGCCGACTTACTCCACCTGAGCTAATTGACCGAGCGCTTGGCTTTAACATCGAAGCGCTAGCGATTACAGATCATGACACGACTGATGGGCTTGCTGAAGCACGCAACTATATTGCTGATAACAATCTTCCTATTCAGCTGATCAACGGCATTGAGATTTCGACTGTTTGGCAAAACAAAGATATCCATATTGTTGGGTTAAACGTTGATCCTGAGTCACCAGAACTCAAAGCGCTCATTGAGCGACAGAAGCAACACCGTATTGGACGTGCAGAGATGATTGCTCAACGTCTTGAGAAAGCGACTCGTGAAGGGGTGCTAGAAGAAGTTAAATTGATTGCGGGTGATGCACCAATTACTCGAGCACACTTTGCGAAATGGTTAGTCGACAATGGCTACGCGAAAACTATGCAGCAGGTGTTTAAAAAGTTTCTTACTCGTAATAACCCAGGTTATGTGCCGCCAACTTGGTGTTCAATGAGTGATGCTGTCACGGCTATTCATGCTGCTGGTGGACAAGCCGTACTCGCTCACCCTGGGCGATATGGACTTACAGCCAAGTGGGTTAAGCGCCTGCTAGCGGCATTTGTTGAAGCGAAAGGGGATGCGATGGAAGTAGCTCAACCTCAGCAAGCGCAACAAGAAAGACGCACACTCGCGGATTATGCTATACAATACAAACTATTAGCCTCCCAAGGCAGTGATTTCCATTACCCATCTCCGTGGATGGAACTTGGACGCAATCTCTGGCTACCTTCTGGGGTCGAAGAAGTATGGAAAGATTGGGAGTTTCAAACGGTTTCACCATCTGAATAGTCTTTAGGTGAGCCAGCTCCTTCTGATGATAGAGTCGAGAGATTCGATAACGAGGATCAACAATGAGCCAGTTTTTTTATGTACACCCAGATAACCCACAAGCACGCTTAATTACTCAAGCGGTTGCGATTATTCGCAATGGCGGCGTTGTGGTTTATCCAACAGATTCCGGTTATGCGCTGGGCTGTCAGCTTGAAAACAAACAAGCACTTGAACGTATCTGTAAAATTCGTCGCATCGATGACAAGCACAATTTCACCTTGTTATGCCGTGATCTTTCTGAGTTATCACTGTATGCACGCGTTGATAACGTGGCTTTCCGTCTGCTGAAAGCACACACGCCAGGTGCTTACACGTTTATCTTTAAAGCAACTAAAGAAGTGCCAAAGCGTTTGATGAACGCCAAGCGTAAAACGATTGGTATTCGTGTCCCAGACAACAAGATTGCACTCGACCTGTTGGAAGCGATGGGCGAACCACTGATGTCGACGTCTCTGATTCTTCCGGGTAACGAGACTACAGAGTCGGATCCAGAAGAAATTCGTGACAGCCTAGAACATGCGGTTGATGTCATTTTGAATGGCGGTTACTTAGGTGAGCAACCGACGACGGTTATTGACTTCAGTGACGATGATGCCGTGGTTCTACGTCGTGGTGCTGGCGATCCTGCGCCGTTTGAATAATCGCTTTACTGATTAACAGTCTGTAACGATACAGCAAACCTGCCACAGTAAATAACAAGTGCTTTTTGGCAGGTTATTTGCGATAATACGCGACCGCGATTTGGTCGCGAAAAATTCATTCGACGTCTGTGAAGACGACAATTAGGTAGAAAAGAGTAAATGAGCGAAAAATTACAGAAGGTTTTAGCGCGAGCTGGTCACGGTTCTCGTCGTGAACTAGAAGGTTTAATCAAATCTGGTCGTGTAAGTGTTAACGGTCAAGTTGCGAAACTGGGCGAGCGTCTTGAAGACGAGAACTCAGTGATCCGTATCGATGGCCATACTGTTTCAGGCAAGGCTTCTGAAGAAGTGGTTTGTCGTGTACTTGCTTACTACAAACCTGAAGGTGAGCTTTGTACTCGTCACGATCCTGAAGGCCGCCGTACTGTTTTCGATCGTCTACCTAAGATCCGTGGTTCTCGTTGGATTTCAGTTGGTCGTCTTGATGCAAACACATCAGGCCTTTTGCTTTTCACTACTGATGGTGAGCTTGCAAACCGTCTAATGCACCCAAGCCGTCAGGTTGAACGTGAGTACCTAGTACGTGTATTCGGTGAAGTGACTGAGCAGAAAGTTAAAAACGTTACTCGTGGCGTACAACTAGAAGACGGCATGGCTCGTTTTGAAGATGTGGTTTACGCTGGTGGTGAAGGTATGAACCATACTTTCTATGTAGCGATTAACGAAGGTCGTAACCGTGAAGTTCGTCGTCTTTGGGAATCACAAGAAACAACAGTAAGCCGCCTGAAACGTGTACGTTACGGTGATATCTACCTTGATAAGAAACTGCCTCGTGGCGGTTGGAAAGAGCTAGATCTTCAAGAAGTTAACTACTTGCGTGAGCTTGTTGAGCTTAAGCCTGAGAAAGAGACACTGTTGGATCTTGATCCTTCAAACACTTCTCGTAAGCGTGAGCGTTCTCGTAGCCAAAAAATTCGTCGCGCTGTTAAACGTCACGAAGAGCGTGCAAACGCACCAAAAGGCCGTAGCAACCAAACTAAGCGTAAGAAGCCTGCAACTCGCGGTACTACAACACCTGATTCAGGTCGTAGCGCTCCAGCTGCAAACAAAGGCAAACCTCAGGCTAACAAAAGTAAGCCTAAACTGAACAACGGTCGTCCGGCTAAACCAGCTAAGCCAAGAACACGTCAGTAATTACGTAATTTCTTACGCGTAAAGCTTCATTAGCTAAAAGCACTGAATACTAAAAAACCTGCTCATTGAGCAGGTTTTTTTACGTCTGGAGAAATAGCAGATGCGGGATGCGAGTAACCGAGTATCGAAAACATGCTGCCATAAGTGACAGTAAGCGAGCTTTTCGCATCTCTTATCTCGTGTAGGCGCATCTATAATCTGCTCGTATCTCGTATCTCGTATCTCGTATCTCGTATCTCGTATCTCGTTTCTTTTACTTATGATTCGAAAAGTTATCGCCTTTCGCCAGTCGGTCGTAAAGCACAACATTCACTGATGCCGCTAGATTCATACAGCCGTTGGTCGGAACGTAAATCGTTTCACGACAGAAATCTGTGATTTCTTTCTTTAGCGTGCCATCTTCTGGGCCAAAAATGTAAAACGCACGTGGTGGGTGCTTGTAATCAGGTAGAGGCTTAGCACCTTCAATTAGATCAACAGCAACCGGCACGCAGCCTACTGGAATAATATCTTTCAGCTCTTCAACACCAATCAAAGGAAGGGCTAAGTGCTTTTCTTTGGTATCGGTATGGAATTTTCGCGCATGGTCGTAGCGTGTGCCAGTGTAAAACACAGAGTTGGCGCCGTAGCAGCCAGCTGCTCGCATCACTGAGCCTACGTTTTCTGGCGTCTTTGGGTTAACTAGGCCAATGCAGGCATAGCCTTTTGATTGTGTGTCTGTTTTTGCTTTGGTCATAATCAGTGAATCTAACGTTGATGATGAAAGTGATGAATCACGATGGAAAATAGCGTGATAAAAATAGCCGAGCAATGGGCTCGGCTAACTTTTAACTCGCTTACATGAATACTTGTTTACTCATGCAGATGAGCGTCAACAGCGGTATTAGTCGCGTTTCCACAGCATGTGACAGAACTTATGTTCTGGATCACGGCTGATTAACATGCGAGCAAATACGTCGTCTAGAACGTCATCAGCTTCATTCACAAGACCAATGCGCACTTCAGCGTAGATCTCTTTGTCGACTTCAAAGCCAACATGTTCAACCCAATCATCGCCAGTTTCAACAAGCTCTGCTGCGCCACGATCTTCAAACTGAGCAGTGAAAAGAATCACGTCTGCAGGCTCTAGGTTGTCAGGTGCCATCTCTAGGAAGATGTCGTATGCAGTGTCAATTGCGTCGTCATAAGACATTAGGTCGTTAGCTTCGGTCATAATAAGTATCTTAGCTTGCGCGGTTCATGTATTTACGTTCAGCAGTGTTTACTACTACTTTGTCGCCAGTCGCGATGTATTCAGGTACTTGAATAGTAAGACCTGTAGAAAGACGAGCAGGCTTAGTACGAGCAGACGCTGATGCACCTTTGATTGAAGGATCAGTCTCTTCGATAACTAGTTCAACAGATGTTGGTAGCTCAAGCGTTGCAGCGTTGCCGTCGATAAGGATCGCGTACATGCCTTGAGTTTCTTCGTTGATGAACAGTAGTTCGTCTTCGATAGTCTCACCGTTGAAGATGAATTGTGTGTAATCTTCGTTGTCCATGAAGATGTACTCGTTGCCATCAACGTAAGAGAACATTACTGCACGCTTAGTTACGTCAATAGTTTCAACAATTTCGTCAGCCTTGTGGCGAACTTCAGTTTTAACGCCAGTTGCTACATCGTTACCACGGAAGCGGTAAATCTTTTGGCCGCCACGGCCGCCTGGTGTTGTTACTTCGATATCTTTAACGATCACTGTTTTGCTTTCTACTGTGATAGCAAAACCTTTTTTAATTTCACTTGCTCTAGGCATTTTGTGTTTGTCCTTAGTGGGTCTATCCGCTGATTATATCTCGGAGATGCTATAAATAGGAATAGCTTGAATCATAAAGTCACCTAGGCGATCATAGAGTTATAGTTAAATCATTATTTTATTTACCGAAACGACCTATGCAGCTACCCGTTATTGACCCAACACAGCCTTTTCAACCTGAATTTCAACCTGTGGTTAACGATCTGATTACCTTTCTAAAAGGTGGGTTAGGATCTAATCTGCACAGTATTTATATTTATGGCAGTGTGGCTCGTAAGCAAGCCGTCTTCGGTCGCTCCAATCTAGATGTGGTTGTGGTGACCCATCGACCGTTTCCTGACCAACGAACCACTTTGTTGAACACCATCAAATGGCGTTTCCAAAAGAGCTTCCCGCAGGTAACTCAAGTGGCGATAAAAACTACCTTAGTGAGTGAGATAGTCGATTTCGACAATATCTTCACTTGGGGTTTTATGCTCAAGCATTTAGCCGTGTGTGTGCATGGTGAAGACTTATCAGACTGCTATGGTGATTTTGAAACAAGTTGGGAAATCGCTAAGCACTGGAATATGGATGCGGAAAACTGGTTGGCGGTGTATCGCAACAAGATCGCACGAGCGACAACGCCAGAACAACAAGTCGCTGCGCAGGTGATTATTGCCAAGAAGCTTCTACGGGCGAGTTACTCACTGGTGATGTACCGCGATAAATATTGGTACGATGATCCTGTTGAATGTGGCCAACAGTTCTTGAAGTATCACCCAGATCGAGAAGTCGAAATCCAAAGGTTGGGCATTTTACTTTCTGGTCGACCAATCCCTAAACGTTCGGTGATCGGTATTCTTGATGGCTTTGGTGAGTGGTTGATTAAGCAGTATCAGAAAACCGAGTTCAGAATCGGATAGAGATTTATAACCGATCCATTGATACTAAAAAGCAGAGTGTGCTGAAGAACATATCTCTGCTTTTTTCGTTTTAAGAGCATATTGAATATAGTGCTAGAACAAACCCAACTGCTGCCCACTAACTCTTTCAAAGTCTAAACCGATGAAGGGCAGTATTGCCTCTGCGACCGGTTTAATCTGCTTGTCGATATAGTGCTGATAATCGATACCACTCTTTAAATACTCCTTGGGCTCAGGGCCACTCAGAGTAATCAAATACTCAATGCGTCCTTTATTTTGGTATTGAAGAGGGCGCCCTAACTGAGCATTGATCTCATCGGCCATACGAGCTGCGCGAACCTGCGGCGGAATGTTCTTTTGGTATTCATGTAATTTGCGGCGTAAGCGCTTTTGATACACCAATAAATCATCATGTTTGCCAGCAGAGGTTTCATCAACAAACTGTCTGACGTAGTCGGTTGGATCTTGATCGTGAAACACCATCTCATACAAGGTTTGTTGGAATTGCTGTGCGAGAGGTGTCCAATCGGTGCGTGCACTCTCAAGCCCTTTAAATATGATCTTTTCTTTATCGCCTTGAGTGATTAATCCGGCATAACGTTTCTTCGAGCCGGTTTCTGAACCTCTAATGGTCGGCATTAGAAACTTGCGATAGTGAGTCTCGTATTCCAATTCGAGTATTGAGGTTAGGTTGTGGGTCTCTTTTAAGTGATTCGTCCACCAATCGTTGATGTAAGCGACCAGTGTGTTCCCGATCTCGTCTGCTTTTTGCTGATCATAACTGCCGTTCAGAGACACGAAGGTTGAATCGGTATCGCCGTAAATCACTTGATAGCCTTTGTCTTCGATCAGAACCTTGGTTTGCTTCATGATCTCATGTCCACGCATGGTAATTGAAGACGCTAACCGGGTATCGAAGAAACGACAACCAGACGAACCTAACACACCATAGAATGAGTTCATGATGATCTTAATCGCCTGAGAGAACGCTTTCTCGTTGTTCTTCTTCGCCACATCACGTGCAGCCCAAAGGTTTTCGATCATCTCGGGCAAGAAGTGTTTAGAGCGGTGGAATTGCCCACCTCGAAAGCCATCAACGGCTTGGTTTTCTGCTGGGCCTAGTTCAAGCTTCAACCCTTCAATTAGTCCCATAGGGTCAATCAGAAACGAGCGAATGATCGATGGATACAGGCTCTTAAAATCGAGTACCAAAACCGAGTCGTACAGATTGGGAATTGAATCCATCACATAACCGCCGGGGCTCGCAATCCAGTTCTCTGGCTCTAGGTTCGGGGCAACATAACCTGCTCTGTGTATCTGAGGTAAATATAAATTGGTAAAGGCTGCAACAGAGCCGCCAACACGGTCTAGCTCAACTCCGGTCAAGCGAGAGCGCTCTATAACGAAATCGAGTAGGTGGGTGTGTTCGAAGATTCGATTTACCAACACACAGTCTTGCAGGTTGTATTTAGCCAGTGAGGGCTTATCGAACTTGAACATTCGATTAATCTCATCCATGCGATCATGAACGTTATGAATATCCTTACCTTCACCAAGTAGTTCGCGTGAGACTGATTCAAGCGACCAAGATCTGAAGTGGTAGGTTGCTGTTTTCAGCATATCGATGCCATCCAAAACAACACGCCCTGGAATAGTAATAAAGCCCTGTTGGCTTTGTGCTGAGCTACGGAAGAAGCTAGGTTGATTGTCTCGACCGATATTGAGCTTTACCTCATTCCATTCCGCCCGCTTGTGTAAGAGCCTAAAATCGAAGTCAATGACATTCCAACCAATGATGATGTCGGGGTCAAATTCAGAGAACCATGCGATCATCGCTTCAAGTAGTGCTTTCTCATTAGCAACCCATTGGATATTGGTTTCAGCTTGTTGTGGCTCCCCAATCATGATCACTCGGCTGTCCATCGGGCTGTCTAAACCAATAGAGTAGAGCACGCCTTTTTCTGAACATTCGATATCCAGAGAAACCATCGAAAGCGTGGGTAAGTAGTTACCCGCTCTGCACTTAGCATTGGAGACTCGACGATGTTGATTTTTTTGTACCGCCGTTCCAGTAAACTCAATACTTCCTTTGATAAAACGTTCCATTAGGAAGCGATCCGCAAGGCGAATATCGCTCTCAAAAGTCTGGATTTCTTCGTTGTTAAAGGCTTGTGCCAAACCAAAACTGCTTCTTGATAGTGAGGTATAACAAGCCGCGAGAAGGGTTTGTTCGAAGGTCGCGATCTCAAGCGGTTTAAATTGGCAGTCTATCGACTCTTTAGTCGCAATAACCTCACAAGCGGCCACATTAGATTGAGCAACAAAAAATACCGGCTTTTCGTTTTGAATAGTCAGAAGAGTAGGGCCTTGAGGCGTGCTTAACCACAAGTCGATTTGTGTACGCCCAGAAAAATCTCTCGCCTGTCTTGTAAGTACAAAGCCTTGCTGAATATCCAATGTAATAACCTATTGATATGGGGGAGTGAATACTACCATCTAGCGCCAGATTACGCACAATAGGCTGCGAAGATAGTCATTAAATACTTGTTAACAGCAGTAGATAACGGGACTCTATAAGCAAATAAGTGAAATTGTCGCGAATGGTTATTCAATGGTATTGAAAATATCTTTATCTTATGTAATTTTATTGGGTGTTGTTTTAACTGGTTGATTTTTAGAAAAAGCTTGTTGTTTTAGTTAGCTTATTTGTTAATAAGTACTTGCTAAAGTTCGTGTTTCAGCACATATTCAACAGAGCTTTTTTTTAGTAATTAAGTTAAGATGTACTCAATGCTGCGATCCACTGTTCCTTTGTTCAATTGTTTCAAACAGATGAAATGACACAGTGGTTGCAGAGCCAATTAATAGTGTGGAGATACAAGTTTGATAAATGTTTTCCTTGTAGATGATCACGAGCTGGTTCGCACAGGGATACGACGTATTATTGAAGACGTCCGTGGAATGAACGTAGCAGGGGAAGCTGAAAGCGGTGAAGATGCTGCAAAATGGTGTCGTACTAACAATACTGACGTTATTTTGATGGATATGAATATGCCTGGTATTGGTGGCTTAGAAGCAACCAAGAAGATCTTGCGTTTCAACCCTGATGTTAAAATCATCGTTTTAACTGTTCATACGGAAAATCCGTTTCCAACTAAAGTGATGCAAGCTGGAGCTGCTGGTTACCTTACTAAAGGGGCAGGTCCGGATGAAATGGTAAATGCAATTCGAGTGGTTAATAGTGGCCAACGATACATTTCACCAGAAATTGCGCAGCAGATGGCTTTGAGCCAATTCTCGCCTGCGTCTGAAAATCCATTCGCAGACTTATCTGAACGTGAACTTCAAATCATGATGATGATTACCAAAGGTCAGAAAGTGACGGATATTTCAGAACAACTCAATCTAAGTCCTAAAACAGTCAACAGTTACCGCTACCGCTTGTTCAGTAAGCTGGATATCAGTGGCGATGTAGAGCTGACGCATTTAGCGATTAGACATGGAATGTTAGACACTGAGACCCTTTAACACTGAGATCGTATAGTGACCAACTTGTTTGACTCAGTCTCATTCCTCAAGACAGTAACAGAGCAGCCCGGCGTTTATCGAATGTATAACGCCGAGGCTGCCGTTATTTACGTCGGTAAAGCTAAGAACCTCAAAAAACGCCTTTCCAGTTATTTCCGTAAAAAAGTCGACAGTGAAAAAACACGCGCTCTAGTTAGTAATATTGACAAGATCGATGTCACTGTAACGCACACGGAAACAGAAGCGCTCATTCTTGAGCACAACTACATCAAGCAGTACTTGCCTAAATACAACGTACTTTTGCGTGATGATAAGTCGTACCCTTATATTTTTATTAGCGGTCACAAGCATCCTCGTTTGTCGATGCACCGTGGTGCTAAGAAGAAAAAGGGCGAATACTTTGGTCCTTACCCTGATTCCGGCGCTGTGCGTGAGACGCTACACCTAATCCAAAAGATTTTCCCTGCCCGCCAGTGTGAAGATACGGTTTATGCCAATAGAACGCGCCCGTGTTTGATGTATCAGATTGGTCGTTGTGCTGCGCCATGTGTTAGCTCAATCATCTCTGATGAAGAGTACAGTGAACTTATCGACTACGTTCGTCTGTTCCTGCAAGGGAAAGACAAATTAGTCCTTGAGACGCTCATCGACAAAATGGACAAGGCAAGCCGTGAGCTTCGTTTTGAACAAGCTGCCGCTTTCCGTGATCAAATCCAAGCGATTCGACGTGTGCAAGAACAACAATACGTATCTGACGATTCAATGGAAGATATGGACGTGTTGGGATTTGCTCAAGAGAATGGCGTAGCGTGTATTCATATCTTGATGATTCGCCAAGGCAAGGTTTTAGGCAGTAGAAGCCATTTCCCTAAAATTCCCAACAATACGGTGCGAGAAGAGGTCTTTTCGAGCTTTTTAAGCCAATACTATCTTGCGCATAGTGAAGCGAGAACCATCCCAACCCGTTTGATTCTCAATGCCGATTTGATGGAAGATGTCACACCGATTCAAGAAGCCTTGTGTGAAGTAGCGGGTCGTAAGATTCACTTCAATACCAACCCTTCAGGTACTCGAGGTCGTTACCTTAAATTGTCTAATACCAATGCATTGACGGCTATTACCACCAAGATTAATCACAAGATGACGATTAATCAGCGCTTCAAAGAGCTCCAAGAAGTGCTGTCGATGGATGCTATCAAGCGCATGGAATGTTTTGATATCAGTCATACCATGGGTGAAAGCACGATTGCGTCGTGTGTGGTGTTCAATCAAGAAGGCCCGGTTAAACCAGAGTACCGTCGTTACAACATCACCGGCATTACAGGTGGCGATGATTATGCAGCGATGGCTCAGGCGCTTGAGAGACGTTATTCGAAGCAACTCGATGTCGACAAGATCCCAGACATCATCTTTATCGATGGTGGTAAAGGTCAGCTAAACCGCGCTCATGAGATCATTTCTCAATATTGGGGTGATTGGCCGTTTAGACCAAGAATGATGGGTATTGCGAAAGGCGTGACGCGTAAACCGGGTTTAGAAACTTTGGTAACCCTTGAAGGTGAAGAGTTTAATTTACCTAGCGATGCACCAGCGCTGCATCTTATCCAGCACATTCGTGATGAGAGCCATAATCATGCGATTGCAGGGCACAGGGCGAAACGTGGTAAAACGCGCAGAACCAGTGCTTTGGAAGGAATTGAAGGGGTAGGACCTAAACGTCGTCAAGCTTTGCTGAAATATATGGGTGGCTTACAAGAACTTAAGCGTGCAACTGTCGAAGAAATAGCCAAAGTGCCGGGCATTAGTCATTCTTTGGCAGAAAACATTTATCAAGCATTGAAACAATAGTAAAAATCCCGCACCATTAAAGCGCAATTAATAAGAGCCCAATAATATGCGTTTGAATATACCTAACATTTTGTCCTTACTGAGACTATTTTTGATCCCAGTATTCGTTGTCGTTTTCTATCTACCTTATCAATGGGCTCCTTTCGCTGCTGCGATGGTGTTTTGGGTAGCCGGTTTCACTGATTGGCTAGATGGCATGCTAGCTCGTAAGTTAGGGCAAACGTCTCGCTTCGGTGCCTTCATTGACCCTGTGGCTGACAAAGTGTTGGTCGCTACGGCTCTTATCCTGATTACAGAGCATTACCACTCTATTTGGATAACTATTCCAGCCGTGACCATGATTGCTCGTGAGATCATCATTTCAGCGCTTCGTGAATGGATGGCTGAAATCGGTAAACGCGCAAGTGTTGCGGTATCTTGGGTTGGTAAAGTCAAAACGGTTTCTCAGATGTTCGCTCTTTGGGTACTTATCTGGAGATACGACGACTGGATGGTGTGGGTAGGTTACATTGCACTGTATGTCGCCACCGTTCTTACTTATTGGTCAATGGCACAATACTTGATGGCTGCCAAAGACGATTTGTTAGACGAAAAACATCATTGATGAAGAAGCGAGCTGAGGCTCGCTTTTTTGATCTTTAACCTAAGGTTAAGTTATCAATAGTGGATATCTAATGTGATATAGATCTCCTTTGAATAACCCGCTCACAGTGTGTTTTGAACATAAAGTCAGCTATTTGGCCTGTTTCGTATGAAATCTATTCAAACGAATTAAAAATACAAAAATAATATTGACTCAATCGTCTGAATCCGTAGAATGCATCCCGTACCCAAGAGGATGGCAATGAGCGATTCGATTGGAGTTACTAAGGCGCCTTGGCAGAGTGGCTATGCAGCGGATTGCAAATCCGTGGACCTCGGTTCGACTCCGGGAGGCGCCTCCATTCTCTCTTTCTTCTAGAAAGAATTTGAATGAAAATGCGATACTAGCTCAGTTGGTAGAGCGCAACCTTGCCAAGGTTGAGGTCATCGGTTCGAACCCGATGTATCGCTCCAAATTTTGTAATGTTGATTGGCGTCAGCATTAAGATGGTGTTTTACTTTTCAGTAATCGGCATCGCAATAAAGAATTGCGTGCCCTGGTGGTGGAATTGGTAGACACAAGGGATTTAAAATCCCTCGGCGTTCGCGCTGTGCCGGTTCAAGTCCGGCCCGGGGCACCATCTATTAAAGTCTTTATCTCGATAAAGCAAATGCGATACTAGCTCAGTTGGTAGAGCGCAACCTTGCCAAGGTTGAGGTCATCGGTTCGAACCCGATGTATCGCTCCAAATTAAGAAGCCCGAACAGAAATGTTCGGGCTTTTTGGTTTCTGACGTTTAGCTTTTACGTTTAAGAACTCTTCTTGTTCGAATCCGCACTCAACATTCATTTCTATCTCTGTTTCAAATTTTGCAATCAAGTTAGTTTTTAAAAGCGAGATTCCCTATGAACTTGTTCCTCGTGCTAGGGAATGACGGAAAGACGCCATGACCTAAAAGCTTCTCTAGCAACGTTTATAACCCCACGTCGTCATCCTCGGGTATGAGGAACGAATGAACCGGGGATCTCTTTCCCAAACGATAGTGTGACGATATTTACAGCAATTGCTTCGCCACCGCTGCTATTTACCAAGCTATTATTGAAAACTATTGATCGTTCATTTAACTTTATGTTACTTTCCCGCGCAATCTCGGAATGATCAATGTTCAAAAAGAGCAGCGATAGCTTCTGGGGGATACGCGTAGTGACCATTCTTGCTGATTGGGACATTACGTAGGGTAGGTATCGGCTATTCCTTTAGCTGATAGACGGGATACTTATGGCGCAATTCGCCATGCTAATGGGAAACCCAACATTGAATACACTAATAACAACATTGCTAATCAGCTCTGCATTTCCAAAAGGGCCAGTTCTTCATAGCTGTCCGATACTGCACAAATGTCCAATTCTTCAAAACAGTAGCATTACTGAACCTTGAGCTCACGCTAACAATTTATCGCTGTCTTAAGACGGCTTAATTTCGTATTCGTCATTTGACTTATGCGAGCGTACAGCTATATCTCATTTCTAGACAATACGTGTACTTCACTATGAACTCTCTCCAAATTTAACGAGAGTTGGTGGGTAATTGCGTCTGATGGAGGTGAGTATGAACACATTCAAGGGGACTTTTATGACTACCGCCTTTGAAGTCGATATCAATACTATCGCAAATTCATTTTCAACTATGGTTCCTATCTTAGAGGGAACGTACGACCTAACACCTGACGCTATTTTGCTAGAGCAAGAACAGCATGAGTCGGATGTTCGCTCTTACCCAAGACGCCTGCCTATTGCTATTAAACGAGCATGTGGCGCTTTAGTTGAAGATACTCGTGGCCAACTCTTTCTCGATTGCTTAGCCGGTGCAGGTACACTTTCTCTGGGTTACAACCACCCTGAGATTAACCAAGCACTTAAAGACCAACTCGATTCTGGTTTGCCATACCAAACACTTGATATCACGACTCAAGCAAAAGAGACGTTTATCAAACGAGTTAAAGCTTTTCTTCCTCAAGACTTTTCAAATAACTCGGTTCTTCAATTCTGTGGCCCATCTGGCGCTGACGCTGTGGAAGCGGCGATCAAGCTCGCCAAGCAAACCACAGGTCGCAACACCATGTTTGCTTTCCGTGGTGCTTACCATGGTATGACGAACGGCACCATGGGTATGATGGGTAACCTCGGCACTAAAGAGCGTCGTAGCGGCTTGATGTCTGATGTGCACTTCATGCCTTTCCCATACAACCTACGCTGCCCGTTTGGTATTGGTGGTGAAGCGGGTGCTAACGCGAGCATTCGTTACATCGAACGTATGTTGAATGATGACGAGTCTGGCATCATGAAACCGGCGGCGATGATCGTTGAGCCTGTGCAAGGTGAGGGCGGTGTGATTCCTGCTCCAGCATCTTGGTTACAAGGCCTACGTCGCATCTGTGATGAGCACGGCATCCTACTGATTTTTGATGAGATTCAGTGTGGTGTGGGCAAAACTGGCCATCGATTTGCGTTTGAAGAGTCTGGTGTTAATCCAGATATCTTATGTTTATCTAAAGCGATTGGTGGTGGACTGCCTATGTCGCTGCTTGTGTTCGATAAGAGCATTGATACATGGAAAGCGGGTGAGCACACCGGTACATTCCGTGGTAACCAATTAGCAATGGTCTCTGGCGCTAAGGCGTTGGAGATCATCGAACGAGATGGCTTAGTTGAGCACGCGAACATCGCAGGCCAATATTTACGTCACGGGCTTGAGAAGATTCAATCACGCGTTAGCTGTATTGCTGAAGTTCGTGGTAAAGGCCTGATGCTCGGTGCTGAGATCAAACAACCAAATGGTGAGCTTAACAAGTTTGGCGAACCACAATCAGACGGCGAACTAACCCTAGCGATTCAACGAGCAGCGTTAGAGCGTGGCTTGATGGTTGAAAAGGGTGGTCGTGATGGCTCGGTAATTCGTTTCCTTCCGCCAATGATTATCTCTTTTGAGCAGATTGACTTTGCATTGCGCGTGATGGAAGAAGCGATCATCGCAACTGGTGGTGGCTTACAACAAGACCCAGCTTCAAGCGAACAAGCAAACCAAGAATGGAACAAGCATTTCATCCATACAGGTTTAGGCGGTAGCGACGAATTTGCTAACGTGATGAACCAAACCACTCAAGCGATGAAAGCGGTTTTTGAACAGGTTGAAACCCCTTATTCGGGTTTAGATCCAAAAGTGCTAGAAGCAGCTATCAATGCTGTCGACCTTGATAAAAATCAACACGCTTTGGTTGATGTTGTAGATAGTACTGCAGACCTTGTCGCTGCAAACTCCATCTTCGTGCAACACCCAGATTGCATTGCACACCTTCACACTCCTCCTCTTATGGCTTCGGTAGCAGCGGAATCGATTATCGCGGCGTTGAATCAATCAATGGATTCATGGGACCAAGCATCGGCTGCGACTTATGTTGAGCAGCGCGTTGTGGATTGGATGTGTGACAAATACCAACTTGGCGCACAAGCTGACGGTGTTTTCACTAGCGGAGGCACGCAAAGTAACCTAATGGGTTTATTGCTTGCGAGAGACTGGGTTGCGGATAAGCACAATGGTCATTCTATCCAAAAGCTTGGCTTACCAGAATACGCGAGCAAGCTGCGTATCTTATGTTCAAAGAAATCTCACTTCACGGTTCAAAAGTCAGCCTCTCTACTAGGGCTAGGCGAAGCGGCAGTGTGCTGTGTTGATACCAATGCAAACGGCACTATCAAGCCTGACTTGCTAGACGCAGAAGTGAAAGCACTGAAAGCACAAGGTCTGATTCCTTTTGCTGTGATTGGTACTGCGGGCACAACCGATCATGGTGCTATCGATGACCTTGATGCGATTGCAGAAATCGCAAGTCAGCAAGGCCTTTGGTTCCATGTCGACAGTGCATACGGTGGCGCGCTTATCTTGAGTAGCCACAAGGCTCGCTTACAAGGCATCGAAAAAGCGGACTCTGTGAGTGTCGATTTCCACAAATTGTTCTATCAAACAATCAGCTGCGGCGCGGTATTGTTGAAAGACAAAGCGAACTTTAAGTACCTTCTACATCACGCAGATTACCTAAACCGCGAACACGATGAACTGCCAAATCTAGTCGATAAGTCTATTGCGACCACCAAGCGTTTCGATGCATTGAAAGTCTTCATGACGATGCAAAGCGTTGGACCAAAGCAGTTGGGTGATATGTACGACCATCTTCTTGAGCAAACGCTAGAAGTGGCAGACCTGATTCAAAACCAAGCTGACTTAGAGCTACTCGCAGAGCCGTCACTATCAACAGTGCTGTTCCGATCTAAGCCGTCAGCAAACGGCGAGCTAGATTTAGACAAATTGAATCAAACGCTAAGACTGGAAGCGCTGACTCGTGGTGTTGCAGTACTCGGTGAAACGGTCGTGGATGGTAAGAGTGCGCTTAAATTCACTATCTTGAATCCGTGCCTAAAGACATCAGATTTCAAATCTCTAATTAACAAAATTCAAACTCTAGCCACTGAGCTAGCAGAACAACAAGGGTAATTAATACTATGGCTATTCTACAAATTGGTGCAGGCGGCGTTGGTTGGGTTGTTGCACACAAAGCAGCACAAAATAACGAAGTACTGGGTGATATCACAATCGCTTCTCGCACAATCGCGAAGTGTGAAAAAATCATCGAATCTATCAAGGGCAAAAACAACCTTAAAGATTCAACTAAGAAACTAGAAGCACGTTCAGTAGACGCTGATGATGTTGATGCGCTTGTTGCTTTGATTAAAGAAGTTCAGCCGGATCTAGTGATCAACGCTGGTCCTCCTTGGGTAAACATGGCAATCATGGAAGCATGTTACCAATCTAAAGTTTCTTATTTAGATACATCGGTAGCGGTTGACCTATGTTCTGAAGGCCAACAAGTACCACAAGCTTACGATTGGCAGTGGGGCTACCGTGAGAAGTTCGCTGAAGCAGGCATCACAGGTATTCTTGGTGCTGGTTTCGATCCAGGTGTGGTATCAATCTTTGCTGCATACGCGGTTAAGCACTTGTTCGATGAGATTGACTCAATTGATGTAATGGATGTGAATGCTGGTGACCACGGCAAGAAGTTTGCGACAAACTTTGACCCAGAAACCAACATGCTTGAGATCCAAGGCGATTCTTTCTACTGGGAAAATGAAGAGTGGAAACAAGTACCTTGTCACTCTCGTATGCTTGAGTTTGAATTCCCGAACTGTGGTTCTCACAAAGTTTACTCAATGGCGCACGATGAAGTTCGTTCAATGAAAGAGTTCATCCCAGCTAAGCGTATCGAATTTTGGATGGGCTTTGGTGATGCATACTTGAACTACTTCAATTGCATGCGTGATATCGGTCTTCTTAGCCCAGATCCGCTAACACTGCACGATGGTACTGTGGTTCAGCCTCTGCATGTTCTTAAAGCACTACTACCGGATCCAACATCTCTAGCTCCGGGTTACACTGGTTTAACGTGTATCGGTACTTGGGTTCAAGGTAAGAAAGATGGTAAAGAGCGTAGCGTATTCATCTACAATAACGCAGACCACGAAGTGGCTTACGAAGACGTAGAGCACCAAGCGATCTCTTACACAACTGGTGTTCCAGCGATTACCGCTGCACTTCAGTTCTTCCGTGGCGAATGGGCTGATAAAGGCGTGTTCAACATGGAACAGTTAAATCCAGATCCGTTCCTAGCAACTATGCCGGAAATTGGTCTAGATTGGCATGTTCAAGAGCTTGAAGCAGGCCAAGGTCTTCCAGTGATTCATGAGCTGAAAAAATAAGAACTGATTTCTTGTTTTGATTGCTAATTAAAGGGGACATGGATTGTTCCCTTTTCGATGATGATAGCCTTGAAGCTTTGGTATCATTTATTTTGATTTTGTAACTCACTGCGCTCGGACAGGACAAAATCAAAATAAATCACACCAAAATTGTTAATTTACCTTTCCATCTATAGATGCTGCTTGAGTGTTTACAAAAATGACGTTTAAGAAAGAAGAACTAAAAACCCCATATTTCATGATCAACGAAGACAAGTTGATTGCGAACTTAGAAAAAGCCAAGCAACTGAAAGAGATTTCAGGTGTGAAATTGGTACTTGCGCTTAAGTGCTTCTCGACTTGGGGCGTGTTTGACATCATCAAACCGTACCTAGACGGTACTACTAGTTCTGGCCCTTATGAAGTGAAATTAGGTCACGAAACTTTTGGCGGTGAAACTCATGCTTACAGTGTGGGCTACAGTGAAGATGACGTGAGAGAGGTTGCTGACATCTGCGACAAGATGATCTTCAACTCTCAAAGCCAACTTGCTGCTTACCGTCATATTGTTGAAGGTAAAGCTTCACTGGGTTTACGTTTAAATCCGGGCGTGAGCTACGCAGGGCAAGACTTGGCGAATCCAGCACGTCAATTCTCGCGTTTGGGCGTGCAAGCTGACCACATCAAACCAGAAATTTTCGATGAGATTAATGGTGTGATGTTCCACATGAACTGTGAGAACAAAGACGTCGATGCGTTTATCGGCCTGCTTGATTCAATCTCAGAACAGTTTGGTGAGCACTTAGATAAGTTGGACTGGGTGAGCATGGGCGGAGGTGTGTTCTTCACATGGCCTGGCTATGACATCGAAAAACTCGGTCTTGCGCTGAAAGCCTTCTCTGAAAAGCACGGTGTGCAGATGTATCTTGAGCCGGGTGAAGCGATCATCACTAAAACAACCGACCTAGTTGTGACAGTGGTCGATATTGTTGAGAACGTGAAGAAAACAGCGATTGTGGATTCAGCGACTGAGGCGCACCGCCTTGACACGCTTATCTACAATGAGCCCGCATCAGTATTGGAAGCATCAGAAACAGGCAGCCATGACTACGTGATTGGTTCGTGTTCATGTCTTGCGGGCGATCAGTTCTGCGAAGCGAGCTTTGATGAGCCACTTAAGATTGGTCAAAAGCTGCATCTGTTAGACAGCGCGGGTTACACAATGGTGAAATTGAACTGGTTCAATGGCCTTAAAATGCCTTCAATCTACTGTGAACGTAGCAGTGGTGAAGTTCAGAAGCTAAATGAATTCGGCTATGAAGACTTCAAACGCTCATTATCACAATGGTCAGTTAAGTAACTGAATCACAAGTTCAGAGCAATACAAAGAGCAGCTAATGAGCTGCTCTTTTTTGTTCTTTAATTTTGTTTATTTAGCTTTCAATCATCACACGAGTATCTTCACTGAGCGTTTCGAGTTCATTAACTACGTCGTCGATCTGTACTTCGATTGGCAGCTTAACGGCGATTTTTGATGTGAATAGACTTGAGCTAACACCGCCACCACCTGCGATAAACACACGATGACAATCCATATCGAGAATGCTGATCCCTTGTCTATCCAATACATGAGTCACTTCGTTGACGATACCTGCTCGGTCGTTAGAGTCGAGTCTTAAGTGATGGACCGTGTCTTGAACATTGTGTGTATGATCGGAATCGACAAACTGCACGATGAGATCTGGATTGGCGCTGAACGCTTCTTTTACAATCGATTCGTTGATGGCTGGAAGTTGAACCTTTAGTACGCCTGCGACTTGGTCTTCAATAAAGTTCACTTTACTGATGAGCCATTTGCCGTCGTTTTCGTGAGTAACCGCAGCAAGCTGTTTGATTGTTGCTGGTGATGCTTTTCCGATAAAGTTTACGATAAATGTACTGTTCATATCAGCCCCCAAGGTTTCAATTATTCTTTGCTAATTAAATGTTTGATATCACGCGATAAAGTTCTTTAATTTCAGTGTAGAAGGTTACATCGAACAATGTTTGACCTAGGTCAATTTTTGAAACTAAGCTTCGATGCAAAAAAAGAGAATGAAGAGTAGGGCACAAAAAAAGCGGCTAGAGAGCCGCTTTTTAGAAGAGTTGTCACTGTGATTGATGATTCAGCAACTTATATTCAATAACTTATATTGAGTAGTACTAGAGACGAATTAGAACGTTACTTTGAAGTTCATACCAACAAACTGAGAGTCGTATGGTGCGCCAGCATCGTAAGCAAAACGTGCAGCGTCTTGGTTATCCCACCAAGGGTTAGTATTCAGGTTAACTTCTGCATCACCACCCCATGCGTCACTTACCCAGTAGTGAATGTGTCCAACAGGGTTAAGGAAGAATAGCGACACATCACCCATGGTTTGAGAGCCCATCACTTCGCCACCTGAAGCAATGATATCCTGCTCTGCTTCTAGCATCATTTCACCGACAACCGCACCGAAGAAAGGTGTGATGAAGAGATCTTGCCATGAAGGTACTTCTGCAAACGCTTCTACGCCGTATTCCCAGAAGAACGTCGACATAGTCCAAGAGTATAAGAATGACTCAAACTCGTCGTAACCTGCGTGTCGAGCTGCGGTGTAGTAAACACCACCGAAATATGGGTGCATTACGTAGTTTAGGAAGTGTTCGTCACGGTCCCATGTTGGACCAGCAGAAACGTTATCTTTCCACTTTTTACCTAATGAGCTGATATCACGTTGGTCATCATCCCACTTAGTAATACTTTCAGGGAGCAGAGTCATTAGACCCACTGTCGCGACACTCAAGCCAAGAATGGTGTAGGTTTGACCCATTAGGTAATCCCAATCTTTCTCCTGACTCACCAACATGTGTTTTGGTTGTTGGATTGAGAAGTCGTACTCATCACTCGACTCGCTCAGTGCGTAATTGGTACTAGGCTTGTAGGTGTACAAGTTGTCATTAAAACAGTAATCTTGAGCACATTCATCCGAGTAAGAAAGGTTGATTGGCTGGTCGAAGTCGTATTGGCTTGCAACCGAGTTAACTGACATTAGCATTGAAAATGCGGCAGTAACCTTTGCTAGTAACGGTGATTTGGCCACAAGGGTCTCCATGACAAAGTTTGGAATTGATCAGGGTCACAATTATCTATTAAATGCCTGATTTAGGGAACTAATAATTTATAGCTTTTCCTAAGAAAACCTTAGGCTTAACATTATTAATATTAGTGAAAAGGCGAATTGCTCCAAATTCAACCATAGACCAGTTTGTAAATAATGCAGTGTCTTTTTATGACAACAAGGGATAGAAATATGACGAAAATCGCAATGTTAAGCACAGGTGAAGAAGTTCTTCATGGAGACATTGTAGATACAAACGCAGCTTGGATGTCTGCTGAGTTTTATCAGCATGGTTTTGCGCTTGCTAAGCGCTCAACTGTGGGTGATCAAATGAATGCTCTTGTTGAAGAACTGCTGATGCTGAGCTTTAACTATGATGTGGTTATCGTTAATGGTGGTTTAGGCCCGACAACCGATGATATGAGTGCTGCCGCCGCTGCAGCTGCTTCCGAGCAGAAACTCGTCATGTTCCCTGAATGGCTTGCTCGTATGGAAGAGATGTTCTCTGGACGTGGCATGCCAATGCCAGACAGCAACCTTAAACAAGCTTTGTTACCTGCGAGTTCAGAGATTGTCGATAACCCTGTGGGGACGGCTTGTGGCTTCAAACTGAAAATTAACGATGCGACTTTCTATTTCACGCCGGGTGTACCAAGTGAATTCAAGCGCATGGTGACGTTTGAGATTCTTCCTGACTTGTCGTGTACCTACCCTCAAGTGGTTGCCTCTGAATGCAGTCGACTGTTTACGTTTGGTTTGTCTGAGTCCGGTATCTCTGATGTTTTGGATCAACTAAAGCTGCCAGAAGGTTATGAACTTGGTTATCGCTCTTATCTGCCGTTCATTGAGGTCAAACTGTTTGGTCCTAAGGCAGACTTAGAAACTCGCGTTAAGCTTCTGCAGATGGTTTACAAGCTGCTAGAGAGTAATGTCGTTAGTGTTGATGAGCCGATGATTGACCATATTGGACACATCATGGCGGAAAAAAAGAAGACGTTATCTGTGTCTGAAGTGTCGACCAAAGGTTCACTGTCAGCGTGGCTGCAATTGAATGAGCAGATAGAAGATTGCTTCGGACACTCATGGGTGATGGCTGAGCCAAAAGAGAGCGAACTTGAAAAGAGCGATCCATTAGCCGCGACCTTTGCGCTGGCTGGAGCAACAAGAGATAAGTGCGGAACTGAATTGGCTTTGGTGACTGGTAAGCTGGAAGGCAACACATTCAGCGTTGCATTGTCGACTGAAGCAGGCGAGTGGGGGCAGGTACTTGAGTTTTATCGTCAGTACTCGCGTGAAGACCAACGCAACGTGATTAAGACCGTTGCCGCCGATATGCTGAGAAGGCATTTAGATAACAAACCGATGTTTGGTACTTATTCTTCGGTTAAGCGATTAAAAGACATGTTTATTCCAGCGGCTATCATTAAGTAGCTATGTAAGCTAACGATGTAAGCGAACTCGCTAAGTCTGTATTAAAAACGCTAGAAAAAACGAAATAAAAAGGCCCAACATCTAAATAGGTGTTGGGCCTTTTGTTTATCTAGCCTTCTAGATAACCAAACAAGCAGCGATGTTTACACGCAACTCATGTCTGTAAGAACTCGATTACAAACCGCTTGTCATATGTAGGCTGTAGAACAAACCACGGCCGATTAACTCTGAAGCCAAGAACAATACTAGTGCTAAGCCAAGGTTAACTGGGTTCACTTTTGCTTTGTTCAGCATAGGTAGAATCCAAATCAACAAGCTTGCCATTAGCAGTGCCACTTGAAGAATCACATAGCTACCTAAACCATCGACTAACTCAGACGCTTTTGCCGCTGAAGTTTGGATGTCTCCGATTAGGTTCAGTTTTCCTACTGTCACAAGCAAGCTGATAGCAACAGCGATAACAGCCAACATGGTGATGTTACGGTCAACCGTAAAGCGGCTGTCGTTTGCGAATACAATCACGAACTGAGATAACAGCAAGCCACCCACAACCATCGTCATGATGAAGCTCAGTGGTGTGTAGATGTTGTCCCACGTCGGTACTGTGTTGATCATGTATACGTTGATCATCGCGTACATGAAGATAACACTCAGTACCATCGCGCCAACCATCAGTGCTTTCTGGATAGCAACGCCACCTTTCTTGACTACCGACAGTAACCATTGCAGGCCACCGACAGCGAAGAATGCCGCACCGAAGAACACTTCGTTAGACAACCAAGCCGAACCTAGCTGATTAAAAGCGTTAAACGCGCGCAGTGGAGAGCCAAGGTGCGTTGTCGAGAACATGAAGCCAAGACCCATCAGTACCCATAGGATAAACATTGGAACCTTGTAGCTGTTCAGCTTCTCTTCGTCATGACCAAGTACCAGTGCACGTGCGCCAATCAGTAAGTAACCACCAACCGCAGTTTGCGCCAGCACCGTAAAGAAGATTAAAGACCACTCATGAAAAATCATCTTACACCTCCTTCGGGTTTGCTAGGTGACCGCTGGTATCGCCAGTCGGCTTCGCGTTTTTGTTCAGCTTAATCACGATGTTTGGTAGCGTTTCTGTTGAAGATGGCAGTGGAGCCACATCCGCACCAGAGCCGTACTTCTCGCGAAGTGTATTGATTTCACCAAACTCCAATGCACGAAGTGGGCAAGACTCAACACAGATAGGCTGTTTGCCTTCAGAAACACGTTGGTAACAACCATCGCATTTCGTCATATGACCTTTCTTAGCATTGTATTGTGGTGCGCCGTAAGGACACGCATTGCTACAGTGCTGACAACCAATACATACGCTCTCATCAACCACAACCAAACCGTCTTCATCACGTTTGTGCATTGCGCCCGAAGGACACACTTTCACACACGCTGGGTTAGTACAGTGGTTACAAGCGATAGATAGGTAGTAAGAAAAGACATCTTTCTGAACCCAGGTATCACCATCTTGAGTGAAGCCACCACCGGCATATTCGTATACGCGACGGTAGTTCGTTTTGATGTCTAGATCGTTATAATCTTTACAAGCAAGCTGACAGGTTTTACAACCCGTGCATTTACTTGAATCAATGTAAAAGCCGTATTGTTTCATTCCAACCTACCTTATGCTTTCTTTAGCGCTTTGATTTGAACTAGGTTTGTATGCTGAGGGTTACCCTTAGCAAGTGGGCTCGGGCGCTGAGTCGTCAGCACGTTGATAGAGCCTGCATGGTCGATCTTCTGACCATCTGGTGCGTACCATGCACCTTCGCCTAGTGCCACAACTCGAGGAAGAATCCTAGGTGTCACTTTCGCTGGAATATGTACTTCGCCACGGTCGTTGAAAATACTCACCATGTCGCCGCTATCAATACCACGTTCTTTTGCATCGATTGGGTTGATCCACAACTCTTGCGGTGCTGCTGCTTTGATTTCTGCAACGTTGCCGTAAGTCGAGTGAGTACGAGCCTTGTAGTGGAAACCGGTTAGCTGAAGTGGGTACTTCTCTGCTAGTGGGTCGTTATGACCTTCGAAAGAGTCCGCGTAAATCGGAAGTGGGTGAATCACTTCGTCTTCTTTCAGCTTCCAAGTCTTCGCGATATCAGCCAGTTGCTCTGAGTAGATCTCGATCTTGCCACTTGGTGTGGTCAGTGGGTTCGCTTCAGGATCTTTACGGAAATCTTCATAAGCGATGTAGTGGTGGTCGTAGCTACGTTTGTAGATACCCAGCTCTTTCATCTCTTCGAAGGTTGGCAGTGTTGGATCGTTCTTACGAGTTTCTGCGTAAAGTTGCTCAATCCATTGCTCTTGAGTACGGCCTTCGGTGAACTCTTTTTCTACGCCCATTCGTTTCGCAAGCTGAGTACACATCTCGTAGATAGATTTTGCTTCAAACTGAGGCTCAATCGCTTTCTGCGCGTAGATGAAGTAAGGCATGTTCGCCGCTTTACCGTCCATACACCAGTCGTCTTGCTCAGACGTTGTTAAGTCTGGCAGGATGATATCGGCGTACTTCGCTGAAGACGTCATATGGTTATCAACCACGACAATCATTTCACACGCACTTTCATCTTGAAGAATCGCGTGAGTCTTGTTGATGTCTGAGTGTTGGTTAATGATGCAGTTACCTGCGTAGTTCCAGATCATCTTGATTGGGTTCTTAAGGCGCTCTGCACCGCGAACACCATCAGTGATGTCGGTCATTTCATGGTGACGGTAAATCGCGTCTGTCCACATGAACATTGAAATAGACGTTTCAACTGGGTTTGGCACAGTAGGGAAGCGCACAAATGGAATGTTGATGTCGCTTTCACGAGCGCCTGTTGAACCGCCTGATACGCCCACAGAACCAGTGAGCAGTGACAGCATCGCGATTGCACGACACGCTAGTTCACCGTTCGCAGTGCGTTGTAAGCCCCAACCTTGGTGAATCGCACATGGTTTCGCTGTGCCCATTTCACGGCCAAGCTTAACGATGGTGTCAACTGGAATACCCGTGATCTTAGAAGCCCATTCTGGTGTCTTCTCTACGCCATCTTCACCTAAACCTAGGATGTAAGATTTGTAGTCGCTGTTTTTAGGCGCTGATGCAGGAAGGGTCTTCTCATCGTAACCGACACAGTATTTGTCTAGGAACGGTTGGTCGACAAGGTCTTCAGTGATCATCACGTGTGCAAGACCCGCTACCAATGCCGCATCTGTAGAAGGACGAATTGGGATCCATTGATCTTCACGGCCGCCGGCAGTATCGGTGTAGCGAGGGTCGATGATGATCGTTCTTGCGTTTGATTTGTTTTTGCTTTCAACGTAGTGGTGGATCTGGCCGCCACCAGACATACGCGTCTCAGCAGGGTTGTTACCAAACTGAATATTAAGTTTAGTGTTCTCTAAATCAGAGAAAGAGTTGTTGTTTGCCCAACCGCCGTAGGTGTAGCTCAAGCCTTTCGTGATTTGCGCTGTTGAGTAGTCACCGTAATGGTTTAAGTAACCACCACTTAGGTTCATTAGACGAGCAATCAGCGTTTGAGCTGGTGGCCAAGATTTAGTAACCGTGCCGCCCAGCGTACCTGTACCGTAGTTTAGGTAGATAGTGTCGTTACCGTAGTCTTTGATAAGGCGTTGCATGGTGCCAGCGACTTCATCATAAGCCTCTTCCCAGCTAATACGCTTAAACTTACCTTCACCACGTTTACCCACACGTTTCATTGGGTACTTTAGGCGATCTGGGTTATAAACACGGCGGCGCATCGAGCGACCACGTAGACACGCACGAACTTGGTGATGACCGTATTCGTCAGTGCCTGTGTTGTCTGTTTCTACGTATTTGATTTCACCGTTTTGTACATGCATACGCAGTGGGCAGCGAGAGCCACAGTTTACTGTACATGCACTCCATACGATTTTCTCATCCACATTTTCAGCAACTGCAGCCGCTACTGGTTTGGATTTGAAAGGTAATGCAATACCGCCCGCAAGTGCAGCTGCACTACCTACTGCAGAGGAAGCTTTCATGAAGCCTCTTCGAGTAAGATTCATTACCCCAGATTCTTTCTTATTCGTCATTCTAAGATGCCTTTTGCTATTGATAGCTAGCACTTTATAGGTAGTTTGTTCTTTATGTATTTATTTCGAATTATTGATTGATTGGCATCAAATAAGTGTGGAATTTAAAGTTTATGAATTGAATGTATAAAATAGATCAAAGAATGAAATGAGTTAATTAATATAATTATCTTTAAACCTATAACGGTATAAATAATAATGATTATCGATACGCATAAATTGTTGGGTTCGCTATTTTATCAAGCGACAAGTAAAGAACAGTTAATCACCATTGTCGAAGCTTTGGTTGAGAGCGAAGTACTCTCTGAAGAATGCTTGCAGGCATTAAGAAGCGAAGACGAAGATGCGCTCGCAGCAGAGTTCAGCCGCCTGTTTGAAGGCGTTGGAGACATGCCAGCTCCGCCTTGGGGTTCTGTGTACCTAGATAAAGACCGCGTTGTGTTTGGTGCTTCTACGGTTGAGTATCGCCAGTTTTTAGAATTGAATCAGATTGAATTAGACACTGGGTTAAGAGAGCCGGAAGATCAATTTGGTTTAATGTTATTCGCTCATGCGTATTTGTTAGAAAATAATAATATTAATTCATCCGGTGAATTGCTTGAGGGTCACTTATTAACTTGGTCTTCTGTTTATTTAGAAAAACTAAATAAAGCATCAGAGTTATCTTTTTATAAAAAGCTATCGGTTGATGTAATAGATTGGTTTAAGTACTTAATATCTGAATATAATTTAAACGTTGCTACTAAAAAGTTATATATCGACTAATGTCTGAACAAATAAATTCAAATAGACGCGGCTTCTTAACTCGACTTTCTAAACCGGTTAAAGCAGCCGCGAATTATGAAGAGATATCACAGCGCTTGCATGCAAGACCGCCAAGAGCGGTCGATGAGGTGCTGTTTGAGCGTCTTTGCGACGGTTGTGGGTTGTGTGAACAATCGTGTCCAAATAGCGTTATTGAGATGCTAGAGGGCAGTGCGCTGCTGAATTTGGATTACAACAGTTGTTCTATGTGTAACAAATGCACTGAAGTGTGTCCGACCGGCGCACTTCATCCAACGGTCACGCCTTATATCGACCTCAAGCCGAGCTTTGCGGATAGCTGCAATAATTACATGCAAATGGACTGTTCAGCATGCCAAACGGCGTGTTCAGCTGGTGCAATACACATCGAAGTAGGAGAGTTGCCTACAGTGGACAAAGATAAGTGTAACGGCTGTGGAGAGTGCCGAAGCGCTTGTTATATTGGCTCTGTGACTCTTAACCTGACTCAGCAATAAACGTTTGGCTTTGTATGACACAAGCCAACAGGAAGATTTGGTTGAGTGATAGACGAGTCGCTTTAGATACCTAAAGACATAAATAGAAAAGGGTCCGCATTCCTAAAGGAAGCGGACCCTTTTTTGATTCTTATTGACGATATTCGAACAAAGTTACCTAAAGCCAGCTGGCTTATGCGCGTTTTTGCTTGTTTCTATGAATAACGTTACTCAGCGATAGCTCAGTCTTTGCTTTACAGATACAAGGCAATATCTCATTACCTTGCGTGTAAGCCATAGCAAAACCAACGTACTCGACCTCACCAGAATCCAACGTGCAGCGGCAAGCGCCACAGTGACCATCTCGGCAGTTGTATTCTGGCTCTAACCCAGCTTGTTCCATTGTTTCCAACAGAGTGTTTGAAGGGTTAGATTCAATTGAAGTCAGTTTGTTGATTTTGATTGTTGGCATTACAGCTCAAATCCTTCAAAGTCGTCAGCTTTTACTTCGTTGTCGATTTGGCCAACTAGGTAAGAACTGATTTCTGCTTCTTGTGGAGCAACTTGAACGTTATCTGAAGACAACCAAGCGTTGATCCATGGAATTGGGTTCGACGTTGCTGCTGGGTAAGCCGTACCTAGGCCAACAGCCTGCATACGGATGTTGGTAATGTACTCAACGTATTGGCAAAGAATGTCTTTGTTCAGACCAATCATAGAGCCATCTTTGAATAGGTATTCTGCCCACTCTTTCTCTTGCTCAGCCGCTTCTTTGAATAGGTCGAAACACTCTTGCTTACACTCTTCAGCGATCTGCATGAATTCAAAATCATCTTGACCATTGCGTAGCAAGTTGATCATGTGCTGTGTACCAGTAAGGTGAAGGGCTTCATCACGAGCGATTAGCTTGATGATCTTCGCGTTACCTTCCATTAGCTCACGCTCAGCGAATGCAAATGAACATGCGAAACTTACGTAGAAACGAATCGCTTCTAGTGCGTTTACAGACATTAGACATAGGTAAAGTTTCTTCTTCAGGTCGTGAAGTGAAATCTTGACGTCTTCGCCGTTGATGCTGTGGTTGCCTTCACCGTAGCGGTGGTAGTCAGCCGTTAGCTTGATTAGGTCGTCGTAGTAGAAAGCGATGTCTTTAGCACGCTTCAGAATCTCTTCATTTTCAACGATGTCGTCGAATACTACGCCTGGATCATTCACGATGTTACGGATGATGTGCGTGTAAGAACGAGAGTGAATCGTTTCAGAGAAAGACCAAGTTTCAATCCAAGTTTCAACTTCTGGTAGAGATACCAATGGAAGTAGGGCAACGTTAGGGCTGCGGCCTTGGATTGAATCTAGAAGCGTTTGGTACTTCAAGTTAGAGATGAAGATGTGCTTTTCATGCTCAGGAAGCTTGTTGTAGTCGATACGGTCGCTAGACACGTCTACTTCTTCTGGACGCCAGAAGAAAGAAAGCTGCTTCTCGATAAGCTTTTCGAAGATTTCGAATTTTTGTTGGTCGTAACGTGCAACGTTTACCGACTGACCCAAGAACATTGGTTCTTTTAGTTGGTCATTTTTTTGCTGAGAAAAAGTACTGTAAGCCATAAATGCCTCAAATCCTTTAAAGACCCGTAATAAAACGGACCCTGTTAATGCTTTAAACCCAGAGAAGATAACTCTTCTCTGGGGTCTTAATGTTTATTGCGGTTTAGATCTTACAACCGCCGCCTTCACAATCTTCTTCCGGCACTTGAACTGCATCGCCTTGGTCGTCTTTAGCACCATCACGAGTGTTATGGTAGTAAAGCGTCTTAACACCGTACTTGTACGCTGTTAGTAGGTCTTGAAGCAGCTTCTTCATTGGTACTTTACCGCTGTCGTAAACACTTGGGTCATAGTTAGTGTTTGCAGAGATAGCTTGGTCAACGAATTTTTGCATGATACCCACTAGGTGTAGGTAACCGTCGTTAGAACCAATGTTCCAAAGTAGCTCGTAGTTCTCTTTAAGATTTAGGAAATCTGGAACCACTTGCTTAAGGATGCCGTCTTTCGATGCTTTCACTGATACGTAACCACGTGGTGGCTCGATACCGTTAGTCGCGTTCGAGATTTGAGACGATGTCTCAGAAGGCATAAGCGCTGTTAGCGTAGAGTTACGCAGACCGTGCTCCATGATCTCTTCACGTAGAGAATCCCAATCGTAGTGCAGTGGCTCTTCACATACTAAGTCGATATCTTTTTTGTAAGTATCGATTGGCAGTAGGCCTTTCGCGTAGTTGGTCTCGTGGAAAGATGGGCAACGGCCTTGCTCTTTCGCTAGTTCAACAGATGCTTTTAGCAAGTGGTATTGAATTGCTTCAAAAGTACGGTGAGTCAGGCCATTCGCGCTGCCATCAGAGTACTTAACACCATTCTTCGCTAGGTAGTATGCGTAGTTGATTACACCTACACCTAAAGTACGACGGTTCATTGTCGACTTGTATGCAGCTGGAAGCGGGTAGTCTTGGTAATCAAGCAGTGCATCTAGAGCACGAACAACCAGCTCAGAAAGCTCTGCTAGGTCGTCCAGCTCATTGATTGCGCCAAGGTTGAATGCTGAAAGCGTACATAGTGCAATTTCGCCTTCGTCATCTTCTACGTTAGAAAGTGGCTTAGTAGGAAGCGCGATTTCTAGACATAGGTTCGATTGACGAACAGGTGCTACTTCAGAATCAAACGGGCTGTGTGTATTACAGTGGTCAACGTTCTGAATGTAGATACGACCAGTAGAAGCACGCTCTTGCATTAGCAGAGAGAAAAGCTCAACGGCTTTAACCGTTTCACGCTTCACTGAAGGATCGTTTTCGTACTTAACGTATAGCTCTTCAAAACGGTCTTGGTTTTCGAAGAACGCATCGTAAAGGCCAGGTACGTCTGAAGGTGAGAACAGGCTGATGTTGCCACCCTGAACTAGGCGAGAGTACATAAGCTTGTTCAGCTGTACGCCGTAATCCATGTGACGAACTCGGTTCTCTTCAACGCCGCGGTTGTTTTTCAGTACTAATAGAGACTGAACTTCACCGTGCCATAGTGGGTAGAATACCGTTGCTGCACCGCCACGAACACCACCTTGAGAACAACATTTTACTGCTGTTTGGAAGTATTTGTAGAAAGGGATACAGCCTGTGTGGAACGCTTCACCATTACGGATTTCAGAACCAAGCGCACGGATACGACCTGCGTTGATACCAATACCAGCACGTTGAGATACGTAACGAACAATTGAGCTTGCTGTCGCGTTGATTGAATCAAGGCTGTCACCACACTCGATCAGTACACAAGAACTGAATTGACGAGTAGGCGTACGTACACCAGACATGATCGGTGTAGGTAGAGAAATCTTAAACGTAGACGATGCGTCGTAAAAACGTTTGATGTAGTCAAGACGAGTCGATTTCGGGTATTTAGCGAATAGACACGCAGCAACTAAAATGTAAAGGAACTGAGCACTCTCGTAGATTTCTTTCGTTACACGGTTTTGCACGAAGTATTTACCTTCGAGCTGCTTAACCGCTGCGTAAGAGAAGTCTAAGTCACGTTTGTGGTCGATGTACTCGTCAAGCTCTTCGAATTCAGCTTTCGTGTAATCTTCCATAAGGTGGCTATCGTATTTACCCATATCAACCAGTTTTGCAACGTGGTCATACAGTGCAGGCGGCTCGTATTCGCCGTACGCTTTTTTACGTAGGTGGAATACAGACAGACGTGCTGCTAGATATTGGTAATCAGGAGTCTCTTCAGAGATTAAATCCGCTGCTGACTTGATGATAGTTTCATGAATGTCAGTAGTGGTGATGCCATCGTAAAACTGAATGTGAGCTTTCAATTCTACTTGTGATACAGAAACATTGTGCAAGCCTTCAGCTGCCCATGTAATCACGCGATGGATCTTCTCTAGATCGATCGTTTCTTTGCGCCCGTTACGCTTGGTAACAGTAAGTTGTTGGTTCATTCTGCTTAATTTCCCTAACAAAACTGAACAAGGCCGTGTTTTTGTGTATTTCTGTGTAATTTTTGTAAATTACGTTTCGGCTTTGTGATCTTGGTCTACCCATACATTGTAGTTCAAACACAACATATAGGGGTCATTTGTTTGTTGGGTTACAAGATAGTGCTACAACTGATATTTTTCAAGGTAAAGAAATGGGGTTGCTTGTGGATAAGTGGTGGATTGAAAAAAAACTGTAAGTGACCACTAACTGATGAGGTTATATGTGACTTGATTGTATAAAAGTCGGCTTTTAATGATGCTTTATTTTTGCACGCCCATAAAAAAAAATTCCTTGATCTTTGGCCAAAATGGGCGATTGATTTTAGGCGATTAAATTTAAATCGAGGTGGTCAAAATGGAAGCTAGCGCACGAAATTTAGACTGAAAAAAGTCGCAAAGTTATGGTAATTGCAACTCTTTTCATTCGTCTTTTTTACAAAAGGTTTTACGGTAGGGCTACCGATATTTTTTAGCCAAAGTTTTGCGTGTGGACGATGTAGTTTACGTCTACATTTGTGCCTAAACGATAAGTGTCCGTAAGAGGATTGTAGTGCAGCCCTGTAATCCCTAGTTCTTGCAGCGGAGTGTTATCGACCATCTTGATAAGTTCAGCAGGGCGAATGAACTTCTCGTGCTCATGAGTGCCCTCAGGAACAATCTTAAGTAGCTTTTCTGCACCAACAATAGCGAACAGGTAAGATTTGAAGTTACGGTTCAAGGTAGAGAAGAACACGTGACCACCCGGTTTCACTAATTTTGAACATGCACTAATCACAGATTGTGGATCAGGAACGTGCTCTAGCATTTCCATACATGTCACCACATCGTAAGTTTGTGGATTCTGTTCTGCATGGTCTTCGATGGTGCTCTGGATATAATCGAGCTTGATGCCAGTTTCCAATGCGTGAAGACGTGCCACTTCTAGCGGTTCTTTACCCATATCTAGGCCGGTGACTACTGCGCCCTCAACAGCCATGCTTTCAGCCAAAATGCCGCCACCGCAGCCAACATCGAGGACTTTCTTACCAAATAAACCTTCGGTCTTTTCTAGCACGTAATTTAGGCGCAGTGGGTTGATTTGATGTAGAGGCTTAAACTCGCCTTCCAGATCCCACCAGCGCGACGCCATGTCTTCGAATTTTTTGATTTCTGCTGGGTCTACGTTCTGTGATTTAGTCATAATCGGCATTTCCAAGTTAAATAATGCATCCATGAAATTGCAGGCATTATAACTTGCCTTTTCGCTCTGACCAGAAGATCTACAATTTTGCTAGTTTATTGGATGTAAAGTGACCATGTTTCAGCAAGATATGATGCGGAGGTGCAATTTCTCACCAATTGATTGGCTACAAGGGTCACAAGATGGTAAAAGGAGAGGGAAAGTGATGCCTCCGTAGGTAAATTTGTGTTATATTTTTCGGTCTTATACGTATTCAAAAATACGATCTGACTATAGAGGGAAAATGGCTCTATGAGCGATCTAGCGAAAGAGATCACGCCCGTAAATATTGAAGATGAGCTTAGAGGTTCATACCTAGACTACGCGATGTCCGTCATCGTTGGTCGTGCCCTTCCAGATGTGCGTGATGGCCTAAAACCTGTACACCGCCGCGTTTTGTTCGCGATGAATGTACTAGGTAATGATTGGAACAAACCATATAAAAAGTCTGCTCGTGTAGTAGGTGATGTAATCGGTAAATACCACCCACATGGTGATAGTGCTGTATACGATACTATTGTTCGTATGGCGCAACCGTTCTCACTGCGTTACATGCTAGTTGATGGCCAAGGTAACTTTGGTTCTATCGATGGCGACTCCGCGGCTGCAATGCGTTATACCGAAGTTCGTATGGCGAAAATTGCTCACGAGCTCCTGGCTGACCTTGATAAGGAAACTGTGGATTACGTACCGAACTACGATGGTACAGAACAAATTCCAGCAGTACTTCCTACAAAAATTCCTAACCTATTGGTAAACGGTGCTTCTGGTATCGCAGTAGGTATGGCTACCAACATCCCACCACATAACCTTGGTGAAGTTGTTGATGGCTGTTTAGCATTTATCAATAATGAAGATATCACTATTGATGAGCTAATGGACTATATCCCTGGTCCTGACTTCCCAACAGCAGCACTTATCAGTGGTCGTAAAGGCATCGTAGATGCTTACAAGACTGGCCGCGGTAAGGTTTACATGCGTTCAAAAGCGGATATCGAAGTAGAGAAGAATGGTAAAGAAACCATTATCGTTACTGAGATCCCTTACCAAGTAAACAAAGCTCGTTTGATCGAGAAGATTGCTGAACTGGTTAAAGATAAGAAAGTAGAAGGCATCAGTGCACTGCGTGACGAGTCTGATAAAGACGGTATGCGTATTGTTATTGAATGTAAGCGTGATGCAGTAGGCGAAGTGGTTCTTAACAACCTATACGCTCAAACTCAACTGCAAACGACTTTCGGTATCAACATGGTTGCGTTGAATAACGGTCAACCACAGTTGTTCAACATCAAAGACATGCTTAAGTGCTTCGTAGACCACCGTCGCGAAGTTGTGACTCGTCGTACTATCTTCGAATTGAAGAAAGCACGCGACCGTGCACACATCCTTGAAGCATTGTCTCTAGCACTTGCTAACATTGATGAAATCATTGAACTGATCAAGAGCGCGCCAACACCAGCAGAAGCTAAAGTTGGTTTAGTGTCTCGTGGTTGGGATCTTGGTAACGTTGCTTCAATGCTTGAGCGTGCAGGTACTGACGCAGCTCGTCCTGATTGGTTAGAAGACCAATACGGCATCCGCGATGGTCAATACTTCCTAACGGAAACACAAGCACAAGCAATTCTAGAACTTCGTCTTCACCGCCTAACAGGCCTTGAGCACGAGAAGATTCTAGACGAGTACAAAGCCCTTCTAGAAGAAATCGCTGAGCTAATGCACATTCTTGCAAGCACTGAGCGTTTGATGGAAGTTATCCGTGAAGAACTTGAAGCAGTACGTGAAATCTATGGCGACGAGCGTCGTACAGAAATCACAGCGGCAGTTCATGACATCGACATGGAAGAGCTGATTGCTCAAGAAGACGTTGTAGTAACGCTTTCTAACGCAGGTTACGTTAAGTACCAAATCCTAAGCGACTACGAAGCTCAGCGTCGTGGTGGTAAAGGTAAGAGTGCAACTAAGATGAAAGATGAGGATTACATTGAGCGTCTGCTTGTTGCTAATACTCACGATAACATCCTATGTTTCTCTACTCGTGGTAAGACATACCGTCTGAAAGTTTACCAACTGCCATTAGCAAGTCGTACTGCTCGTGGTAAGCCTATCGTTAACATTCTTCCTCTAGAAGAAGGTGAGCGTATCACGGCTATCCTGCCTGTTTCTGAGTTCTCTAACGAGAAATTCATCTTCATGGCAACGGGTGACGGTACTGTTAAGAAGACATCACTGGATCAGTTCGCAAACGTACGTGCTAACGGCCTAATTGCAGTTAACCTACGTGACGATGATTCACTGATTGGCGTTGACATCACTAACGGTGATAGCGACATCATGCTGTTCTCTAAATCGGGCAAAGTTGTTCGCTTTAACGAGGACAAAGTACGTGCAATGGGCCGTACTGCCTCTGGTGTTCGTGGTATGAAGCTTCCAGAAGACGATCAAGTAGTATCGTTGATTGTTCCTTCTAACGAAGGCGATATCCTAACTGTGACTCAAAACGGTTACGGTAAGCGTACTGAACTAGCTGAATACCCAACGAAAGGCCGTGCAACGCAAGGTGTGGTTTCTATCAAAGTCTCTGAACGTAATGGCCCAGTTGTTGGCGCTGTTCAAGTTGAAGAAGGCGACGAAATGATGATGATCACCGACGCAGGTACGCTAGTACGTACTCGCGTTGCGGAAGTGAGCCAAGTTGGTCGTAACACTCAAGGTGTAACACTGATTCGTACTTCTGACGACGAGAATGTTGTAGGTCTACAACGTATCGACGAAGTAGAAGAAGCTGAGGTTGTTGAAGGCGAAGCTGAAGTAGCAAACGCTGAAGCAGCAGTCGTTTCTGAATCAAGTGAAGAGCAAGCATCAGACGCTTCTGATAGCGAGCAAGACACTGAGTAATCTTTCACTTCTATAAATAGAAGTTGAGACAAAAAGCCGAGCCATTGTGCTCGGTTTTTTATTACCTAAAATTTGGCTGTGACTTGTGTAAAAGCCAATAGCTAAACCTCGATCAATATTGTTTTAGTGAGAAAAAGGTACAGTAAAGCGTCAATGAAAGGAGAGTGGAATGGATATCTGGTTACTGATTGCTTTGCTGCTAATGAGCCTATTTCTAGTGGCAATCGTGATCGCATCAAACAGAAAGACCAGTCATCTGAAAAGCAACCTCCTTATTTCATGTGTGGCGATATTAGTCAGCATTCTGGTTTGGTCTCAGATGAAACAAGAAGCCCCTCAACTTACTTCAAGTGACGACAGCAGCTATACAACAACAGATTTCCAAAATGAACTTCAGCAGAGCTTGGAGCAAGACCCTAATCAATCAGACCTTTGGTTTAAGCTTGGTGGTGTTTATATGCAGAAAGGGGAGTTTGATGCTGCATTTACCTGTTACGACTATGCGATTCGTTTAGACCCACAGGCGCCTTCAGGGCTTTATGCAGCTAAAGCGAGCGCCTTGTATTACCTAAGTTCACAGGCGATGAGTGATGATGTGAAAGTGCTCTTAAATCAATCCATGGAGCTTGATCCCAACGATCGTACGGCATTGATGTTGATAGCGACCGATCACTTCATCAGTATGCGCTACCAACAAGCGATCGATGCTTGGACTCAAATTCTCGATTCTAACCAGAAAGGCATTGATCGTGTCTCTATCATCCATTCGATCAACCAAGCTAAGCAAATGATCCGTTAAACGGGCACTATCTGTAATTTCGAGATTATTTGCTTTCTTGCATCTCAATTAAACCGCCAGCGTTGTGGATCTGTGTAAACCCTTGAGCTTTCAAATACTGGTAAGCTTGTCCTGAGCGGTTACCACTGCGGCAATACAAAACGATAGGTTGAGCTTTGTCTATGCTGGCAAAGTGCGTAGCGACTTCAGAAAGAGGGTAGTTAATCGCATTGTCCAGATGACCTTGCTTGAACTCTCCTGGTGTCCTGACATCAACGACCAGCGCACCTTCCTCAATCATTTCCCACCCTGTTTCTGCTCGTTCTGAGGCGTGAAGTCCTGAACTTGTTAATGCGATGCATAATGCCGAAAGCGAAAGTAAGTGCTTCATTCTTTGTTCCTTGAATTAGCTAAAAGGTAATGTGAAATTGGGACGGTTGAGTGCGCCCAAATCTAAAAAACCAGCCACACCTTTACAGTGTGACTGGTTTTATCTTATTGGTCTATTTGAAGGAACTAGTATTCGTAGTTAGCTTCACGCTTTTCAGCTTGCTCTTCCCACTTAGGAACCACGGTGTCTAAGAAGTGTTGCTTCTCAGCATTCATCTTATCCATGTCCATTCCTAGCGCTTTCTGAGCGGCTTCTTTGGTTGAGATATCTGGAATCTCGATTGGATCGGTAATGCCTTTCTTCGCAAGTAGACGAACAATCTTAGTTCGAGCATCGGCTGCGCGGTCAACGGCAGTACCTAGTACTTCTAGAGCGATTTCAGGGGCGTGCATATGAACACCATGAGATGCAATAGCGTAGTCCCAGCGCCATTGAGCATGACGAATATCCAGTAGGATAGGTTCCATCTCTTGCTCGGTCGCACCCGCTTCCCATGCTGCGCCAGCTTCAAAGTGAGCGGCTACGATTTGTTTCTCAGCAGTCAGCTTCATGTTCAGCACTTGCGCTTTACGGCTTGAAACGATGTTAAGCATGGTCTCTTTAGATTGAGTGTGACAGTTTGCACAGGTATCTTCGAAGCGGTCGAATGGGTTACCCACTTTATGGTCGGTATAAACGGTGCCATCTTCTTTGGTCACTTTCGGCATATGACAGTCAGCACAAACGACTTTGTTCTTACCGTGGATGCCTTCGCGCCATGTTTCGAAGCCTGGGTGCTGTGCTTTCAGCATTGGCGCTTTAGATACTTTGTGCGTCCAATCTTTAAAACTAATCTGATCGTAATACTCTTCCATTTGCTCAACACGAGTCCCTTTGTCCCAAGGGAACTTCACGCCTTTAGTTGGCCCTGTGAAGTAGTATTCCACGTGGCACTGAGCACAAACAGAAGCTTGTTGGTCTAAACGGCTTTGCTCATCAAACTTTTTACCAATCGCTTCAAATGCACGTTCAACATAAGGGCGTGTCACCTTCAGTGCTGGCTCACCATTTTTAAAGCCTTCGCTTTGGGTATCGTGACAATCTGCACAGCCAATAGGATTCACAATCTCGTTGCCAAGACGTGCCCATTTACCTTCAAAATAACCGTCTTCACCACGCTCTTCGATAACACGTGCTACGTCTGGGCTTTTACAACTCCAACACGCCATTGGCATAGGGCCTGAGCTTTCGTCGGTCGGACCGCCAGTACGCAAGGTTTGTCTTACATCGTCAATCGCATAGAAGTGGCCGCGCGCTTTGTTGTAGTCTTTCGCGAAACCGTAGCCCGCCCATAGAATAACCATGTTTGGATCTTCTTTTAGTGCGTCTTCAATGGCTTCGCTCTCTGACGTTTGTCTCCATGAATGGTATTGATCTGGGTGGTTTTGCTCGAACTGGTCGTTACGAGGATCGCCAATTTCTTTTTGTTCAGACGCAGCAAAGCTGGTCGCGCTTACTAGTGATGCGCTAACCATTAATAATGCTGTGACGGAATTACGTATCCAATGCTTTTTCACAGTGATATCTCCAATATACTGATTTTTATACCAAGCGTTGTGAGTTTGCTATTCAAATTAAGAACTGGAGAATTGCTGTTTATATTAATTCATAAATAAACACATTTTGTTACGTGTCGGATGTTTGCTTGTTTTAGATCAATTAATGACAGTGACTTCAATCACGTTGAAGTTTATATAGCCCTAAAGGGGTATGTGGACATCAAGTTAGACTGGTCTTATTGAGAATTATTATCATATATAACAAATAATTACCCGACATGCCCTCACTATAAATAGGGTGATTGTGTTCACATATTACCCTTTGTATATTTCGCTTTACCTAATTAGGGGTATATTCTAAATATAGAAAGCGTTGTGGCTTATCCAAAATAAGAATTGATATCATTTAAGCGGTAATAATATCGTTTAAGGGTACTTTTGTTTAACCGGAATATTATTTAGTTGAGAGTTAAATAATGCCGGTATAAGGAAAGGATAAAATGGGCAATATTAAATTGGCCATAGTCATAATGCTTAAATCCCTTCTAGCATTCTGCCTCTATGGTTATTCCATTCATGCTGTTGCAGAGCCTGCTGTTACGCCAGTAGGAGAGTCAACAAGACATGAAGTCGAATTAATACGTGACAAAGATTACAAGTGTGTCCAATGCCATAAAGATTCTAAAGAAACGGTATTTGGTTCACATGGTGAGAGTGCGCACGCTTTGCTTGGCCGTGAAGTGAATTGCACAGATTGTCATAGTTCTATTGGCCCCGATCACCGTGATGGTGCACCTGAGGTGGTGAAGTATCGCGCGGCTCAATCACAACCCGGAACCGAAAAGGTTTTCCTCGATCCTAGCTTAATCCTAGATGCCAACAGCCAATGTATAGATTGTCATAAGCCTGATGATCTGCGCGAAGCGAGTTGGACTCATGACGTACACGCACAAAACTTAACGTGTTCAAACTGTCACGATGTGCATGCGAGTGAAGCGAAGGTGCTTGGCTTAGATAAAAAGCAAACCATCAAGCTGTGTGTGGATTGCCATTCAGACTTCAACCAGAAGAAAGAAGGGGAGTAATCTATGAGCTGCTCAAGAAGAAACTTTTTAGCTGGCGCGGGTGCCGTTATTTTCACAACTGGTGTTGCAGGTACTGCAGCGGTTACAAGCCGCAAAACGCTGGCTAATGTTCAGGAAGATGGCACCAAGCGTTACGGAATGGTTCATGACGAAACCGCTTGTATTGGCTGTACTGCTTGTACTGAGGCGTGTCGTGAAGTAAACAAAGTGCCTGAAGGCGTATCGCGCTTAGAAATCATAAAGAGCGAACCTCAAGGTGAATATCCAAATGTTGATTACCGTTTCACTCGTAACTCTTGTCAACATTGTGATAATGCACCTTGTGTGATGGTTTGCCCAACAGGCGCCGCCTATAAAGATGAGAAGACAGGAATTGTTGATGTACATAAAGAGAAGTGTGTCGGCTGTGGTTATTGCCTGCTAGCTTGTCCATATCAAGTGCGCTTCTTCCATCCTAAGAATAAGTCGGCCGACAAATGTAACTTCTGCCGCGATACCAATCTTGCGCAAGGTAAATTACCTGCTTGTGTTGAATCTTGCCCTACCAATGCGCTGATATTTGGCGACTTAAATGACCCTAAGAGCGAGATAAACCAGGTACTTAAATCTGAAGTGGTTTACAGAGATAAGGCTTATCTAGGTACTCAGCCAAAACTCTATAAAGTGCCACACCAAAAAGGGGAGATTTGATTATGAGTGCATGGGATACAGCGTTTCAATCAGGTACCGTGGTTTGGGACTGGATCATTGCTATCTATCTGTTTTTGGCGGGTATGTCAGCGGGTGCAGTGATGATCTCGATTTACCTTAAGAGAAAGGTGATTGAGGACGATCCAGCGAATAATGGTGTATTAAAGGCAACGGCTTTTCTAGCACCATTCGGGATCATCTCAGGTTTATTGATCTTGGTTTTCCACCTGACGAAACCACTATCATTTTGGAAGATCATGATCTTTTATAATCCGACGTCAGTGATGTCGATGGGTGTGATCTTATTCCAAGTGTATATGGTGATCCTATTTGTTTGGATCGGCATTATATTCCGAAATCAGATTGCCGTATTCTTGAGTGATCAAGCATGGTTAAAAGGGCGATTCGATTTTGTCAGTAACTGGATTGGCAAATTAGAATCTTTTGAGAATGTTTTTGAAATATTCTTAGCTGTGCTTGCGCTATTACTTGCGGCTTACACTGGCTTCTTACTCTCTGCGCTAAATACCTTCCCAATGCTGAATAACCCAGTGTTGCCGATATTGTTCTTATTCTCGAGTTTATCCTCGGGAGCGGCGGCATGTATTTTATTTGGTGTGTTGGTCTTTAAGGAGTCTCCGCATAGTGCGAGTATTTCTTGGATCCACGGGTTCGAACGTCCGGTCGTGATGTTTGAACTGTTTGTCCTTGTTACTTTCTTCACTGGGTTGATATTTGCTGGTGGCCAAAGTGAGCAAGCCGTATGGAACGCAATCGGCAGTGGTTTCTGGGCAAGTTGGTTCTGGTATGGCGTAATTGGTGTGGGTATGGTTTTACCCTTGTTGCTTAACGCCGTGACACCAGCATCGGTTCGCCATAGTACTGTGTATATTTTCTCTGTTACTTCATTGAGTCTGATGGGCGTATTAATGCTAAGAACGTTTGTCCTTTATGCAGGACAATTAACGTTAGCTTAATTTCGCTCAAGGTTATAAGTGAGTGGATGTTGGATACTAAACATCTGCTCACTAAATTTCTTTTCGCTGAGTAGCAATAGCTAGTTGAGCAATCAATGCCAATAATGGTTTAACTTGGTTCTGCTTAGGTAGAGCCTGATTGAGGTGATATGGTCGGTTCTTTGGGGCTGTTTAGTTTAATTTTGGTCGCTGTTCTCAGCAGCATTATCGCTGTGTATTCGATGTATCAAATGCTAACTAAACAAGCACAAAATGTGGCTTTAATTCGCAGTTTCTCCCTCTCTAGCGCTTTGTTTTCCATTGGCGCTATCGTTTTACTTGGCTATGCCTTTGTAGGTGACGACTTTTCCATCCTCTATGTTGCAGAACACTCCAATACTCAATTACCCACCTTCTTCAAAATGGCCGCTGTGTGGGCTGGACATGAAGGCTCATTGCTATTTTGGGTCTTAACCATTAGCTGTTGGTCGGGTGTGATTGCCCTACAAAAGCAATATTCTTCTGAGTATCAGAGCCGCGTATTGTGGGTGATGAATGTGTTACTCGCGATATTTGCATGGTTTACCTTATTTGCTTCGAACCCATTTGAACTGAATTCGACCTTGCCACTTGAAGGGCGTGACCTTAACCCAATGCTGCAAGACGTTGGTTTGATATTCCATCCGCCTCTGTTGTATTTGGGTTATGTTGGTTTCTCTGTGGTCTTGGCATTTGCTGTGGCCGCTTTGCTGGTGGATCCGATTGAGTTCGATTGGGTCGCTCATTGTCGCAGTTGTTGTTTGGTCGCTTGGATCTTTTTAACCGCAGGGATCATTCTTGGTTCTTGGTGGGCATACTACGAGTTAGGGTGGGGTGGTTGGTGGTTCTGGGACCCGGTAGAAAATGCCAGCCTATTACCTTGGCTAACATCAACCGCTCTATTGCACAGTTTGGGTGTTGCTAAAGGCAAGCAACAGTTGCTGAAGTGGTCACTTAGCCTTGCTTTCATTACGTTTTGTTTAAGTATCCTCGGTACTTTTATTGTTCGATCTGGCGTCCTCACTTCCGTTCATGCTTTTGCTGTTGACCCAACCAAAGGTATCGCGCTGTTGCTGATACTGGTTTTGGTGTTAGTGAGTTCGTTTTCTCTTCTTATTGTTCGTGGTGAATCTTTCGAGTCGAATCCAATCACTAGCTTTGCGAGTAAAAGTTTTTTGAGTTTAGTGGCGGTACTTATATTTGTACTGGGTACGGCGGTGGTGGTGTTTGGTACCTTCTACCCAATGGTTTTTGAATTACTTGGCCTTGGAAATATCTCTGTGGGCGCACCTTACTTTAATCTTCTTATTGCGCCATTGGCTCTGCTTGCGATGGGAGTGATAGGGTTAGCGCCATTGCTCAGTATCAAACCTCAAGCGTCGAAAGGTGTGATTGGAATTATTGCCTTATTGTCTCTCTGTCTTGGCTTTGTAACTTATGTTTTGCAAGTTGAAGCGATCCAAGTGATGGTGCTAATGACATGGTCACTTGCGTTTTGGGTAGCCCTGACTCATGTTTACGGCTTAGCGGTAACGCGCAACTCTAAGTTTCAACGCAAAGTATGGGTGATGACGTTGGCGCATGTGGGTGTCGCAGTATTAGCGATAGGTGCCGCGATGAATAGCTACCACTCGTTTGAGCGAAGTTACAAATTGAGCCCAGGTGAAGAGGTTGAGTTTATGGGCTGGACGCTCTCTCATCGTGATACCGAGCTCTATGTCGCCTCCAACTTTACTGCAGAAAAAGCGATACTCGAATTAGATGCTAGCGAGCAAAGCTTTTCCATCGCGCCAGAAAGAAGACACTACCAAGTTCGTGTTATGAACATGAGTGAGCCTGCAATGAAGTGGTTCTGGCATGGCGATGTTTATATCACCATGGGCGAGAAAGTCGATTCCACCGCTTACGCATTTCGTGTTCAGTATAAGGCGTATGCGCGCTGGATCTGGTTTGGTGGGCTGTTCTCCATTATCGGCGCTTTGCTCTCATTGACTCATCGTAAAAAGAAAACCGTTAAGGCGTCACAGTATGCATACCAGCGTTCGTAACAAGCTAATTACTCTAATTGCCTTAGCATTGATTGTGGTGCTGGGATTTGTCTTTGCGCTTGATAATAAGCAGCAGTCGACCATTGTGTCTGAACAACAAAGGGCATTTCCAGAATTTACATCGAGTGCGTTAGTGAATAGTGAAGGCGTCAGTGGTCAGCAGGACATTACGCTCACTGATGTCACGCAACATCCTTATCAACTTGTTAATGTGTGGGCTTCTTGGTGCGGGATATGTAAAACCGAACACGCATTTTTGCTTCAACTTCACGATAAAGGCATTCCAATCGTCGGGCTCAATTATCGAGATAACTCTGGGGCTGCGATTAACGTGTTATCGAACGATGGCAACCCGTACTCAACCGTGATCAGTGACCCTCAAGGCAAGTTAGCGTTAGAGTTGGGCGTAATCGGCACACCTGAAACGTATTTGGTTGATGCCAATGGCCAGATCATTAAGAAGCTATTGGGCGTTATTAATGAAACGGTATGGAAAGATGAGCTTGCGATGTATTTTGATGGTGTGAATGGATGATGAAGTCTCTAATACAAACGTTGTTTATGCTGTCAGCGCTTTTAGTGATTAGCCTTCCGACTATGGCTGAAGATCTTTTTACTGCCAGTAATAAAGAGACGAGTATTCAAGTTGAACTGTTTGAGTTTGATAATCCAGAACAACAGCAACGTGCTATCAGCTTGGCGAAAACGTTACGCTGCCCACAATGTCAAAACCAAAATCTGATTGAATCCAACTCACCAATAGCAAAAGACTTACGTCTTGTTGTGTTCAATATGGTGAAAGCAGGGAAGAGTAATAATGAGATTACTCGATATATGACGGAAAGATTTGGTGAATTTGTACTTTATAAGCCGGCGATGAAGGTTTCAAATCTATTACTTTGGTTGCTACCGAGCCTATTATTTCTCTTATTTATATATTTATCAGTAAAAAGTGTTAGGAAGAGCTCATAAAAATTGTGTATTACTGTTTACCAATTGACCTGTATTTTGTAACATTGACCGATTATAAAGGCTAAGCACTGCTATATAAGGATGTATCTGTGGATAACGTAATCTCAAATTTAAAGAAAGAGTTCCATACTCATGTCCGATCTGATAAATGGGCAGAAAAATACAGTGCAAAGTCGAGCATTTCTACGCTTACTCAAGAAGAGTTAACCGAATTAGAGAACGCTTGGGTTCAGCTTGTCATCTGGAAGCAAACTCAAGTAAGTTGATCGTTCTGTAAAAAATCGTAGTCTTAGCCGCAACTGATTAATTTATAACCCCATGTTGGTCATCCCAATGTGGGGTTTTTTCTTATGTGAAAAATAATTGTTATATTATAACAATTTGTACGAGGTCGACCTTGAAAAAAATTGTTAACAGCCTCATAGTGTCTATCATTAGATAGTTAGCTACAAAATATTGCCTAGACATATAATGTAGTGTTGTTAAATACATCGAATTTTCAAGTGAGTATAGCTATGGCGGAAGTGCGTGCCAGAATAGATTTCAAAGTAGGGGTAACAAGCAGTATAGATGCTGAACTTCTGTCTTTTCATGGATTGAAAACAGATAAAGAGCATGTTGCTGTGATATTTAAATCAGCAGACAAGACACAAGACATACCTCTTGTTCGTATGCACTCTGAGTGCCTGACTGGTGATGTTTTCCATTCTTCTCGCTGTGACTGTGGCGAGCAGTTAGACGAAACCATTAGAATTATGGGTGAGACGGGTGGGGTGATTCTTTACTTACGCCAAGAAGGTCGTGGTATTGGCTTGTACAACAAAATCGATGCGTACCGTCTGCAAAGCGAAGGCATGAACACCTATGAAGCCAACAACCACCTAGGTTTTGGCGATGACCTACGCGATTTTACTGAAGCTGCTGAAATGCTACGCGCCTTAGGTACTACAAAAATCCGCTTAGTCACCAACAACCCTAAGAAGATCAATGAGCTAAAATCTTTTGGTATTGAGATTGAAGAAGTGGTGAATACCTCTGCTCATATCAAATCGGGTAATGAAAGCTACCTGAAGGCAAAAGTCTCACACGGTAAGCATAATCTGGATATCTGATTAGCCTCTTTGTTACGCTTAACATAAAAATGTTTAAAGACCTCACATATGTGAGGTTTTTTTGTATTTATCTTGCAATAAAATTGTAAGTTTGTATTATTTCAATCCGTAGTGCAAATGATAATGGTTTGCACTATTACTACGAATAATAATTTAAAGCTCAACAAGGATGCTTCATGACCATTAAATCTTTAGTGACAAAAGCCGTAACTTCGTCACTCATTTTTGCCTCTGCTTCTTCTTTCGCAGCAGTAACTCAAGATCAAGTAGTAGAACATTACGCAGATATTGCACACGCGGTATTTGCTGATTCAGTAATTACAGCAAAAGCGTTGAACTCTTCTATTGATACCTTCTTAGCTTCTCCTTCTGCTGGCAACTTCGAACAAGTAAAACAAGCTTGGCTTGAGTCTCGCGTACCATACCAACAGTCAGAAGTTTTCCGCTTCGGCAACGCTGTTGTTGATGATTGGGAAGGCCAACTGAACGCATGGCCACTTGATGAAGGCCTGATTGATTATGTTTCGACTGATTACCAATATGAACTTGGTAACGAAGGCGCTAGCGCAAACATCGTGGCTAACAAGACTTTTCAAATTGGTCAGACTACCGTTGATGCAACCAACATCACCCCTGAGCTAATCGCAGACTTGAACGAGATCGGTGGTTCTGAAGCGAACGTAGCGTCTGGCTACCACGCAATTGAATTCCTACTTTGGGGCCAAGATTTAAACGGTACAAACAGCGGTGCAGGTGAGCGTGCTTACACTGATTTCGTTGTTGGCGCTGAGTGTACTAACGGCAACTGTGACCGTCGTGGCGCATACCTAAAAGCATCTGCTGAGCTACTTATCCAAGACCTAGAATGGATGGAAAAGCAGTGGGCTGAAGGCGAGAAAGGCAACTACCGTCAAGAGCTTCTTTCAGAATCTAGCGAGAATGGTCTTCGTAAAATGCTGTTTGGCATGGGTTCACTGTCTCTAGGTGAGCTAGCGGGTGAGCGTATGAAGGTTGCACTAGAAGCAAATTCTACTGAAGACGAGCACGATTGTTTCTCTGATAACACGCACAACTCTCACTACTACAACGAGCAAGGCATCTACAACGTTTACACGGGTCTATACAAGCGTGAAGACGGTACTCTGCTTTCCGGCCCAAGCCTGTTCGACCTAGTAGAGCAAAAAGATGAGCAAGCTGCGAAAGAGATTCAAAAGCAGTTTGACCTAGCACGTGCACAAGTAGGCGAATTAGTAACGTCTGCAGAGAAAAACAACCAGCACTTCGATCAGCTAATCGCTGCTGACAACGCTGCGGGTAATGCACTAGTAAACAAAACAATTGTTGCGCTAGTGTCTCAAACAGCGGCTATTGAGCGTGCTGCGGGTGTGATTGGCATTGATAGCCTAAACCCAGACACAGCGGATCACGAGTTCTAAGAACCCGAGCCGACACAAATGTAAGGGCTCTGATTGAGCCCTTAATTGTTTGATCCTCAAGAAAGCCACACCCACATAAAAACTAAAATCAAAAACACAGCAAGGCAATGTATGAAGTCGTATCTCTCAGCCTCACTATTAACCGCACTGTTTTTCGTATCTCCATTACACGCTCATGAAACCTACTCTGGCGGCAAAACGACCGTGAAGAAAGAAGGAGCGAACGCTTTTTCCCTTCCCGCAGCCAATCTACCAATGAGTAAGCGCTTGGATTTCAGCGTAGGTAATAGCTTCTTTAGAAACCCTTGGGTTCCTGCACCGTCATCAACCGATGCTCGTGATGGGTTAGGACCACTATTTAATACTAACGGCTGTCAAAACTGCCACATCAAAGATGGTCGTGGTCACGCGCCAGAAGAAGGAGATGAGAACGCAGTATCCATGTTGGTTCGTTTAAGCATTCCGGCTGAAACGCCTGAGCAGCGACAAGCCTTCATTCGAGATGGTGGAATTCCAGAGCCGACGTACGGCGGTCAGCTACAAGATTTTGCGCTTCAAGGTGTAAAACCAGAGGGCAAAGTGAACATTAGCTACACGGATGTTCCTGTTGAATTCAAAGACGGCACCGTCGTTACTCTGCGTAAACCCACTTTAAATATTACTGAACTTGCTTTCGGCGAGATGCATCCTAAGACCGAGTTTTCAGCTCGAGTGGCGCCGCCAATGATTGGTCTTGGTTTGCTTGAAAGTATCCCACAAGAAACGATTCTTGGATTTGCAGAGCAGCAATTGGCAGACAAACAGGGCGTGTCGGGTAAAGCCAACTATGTTCTTGATGTTCAAACCAATGAAATGGCGCTAGGTCGTTTCGGTTGGAAAGCCGGGCAGCCAAACTTAATGCAGCAAAACGCGGCGGCATTTAACGGTGACTTAGGCCTGACAAGCCGCTTATTTCCGAATGAAAACTGCACATCAGCGCAATCAACCTGTGATGATTTTCCAAATGGTGGCGAGCCAGAAGTCAGTGACAACATCTTAGATTTTGTTGAGTTCTATTCGCAGCATCTCGCGGTACCTGTTCGTCGTAATGTCGATAACCCAGCGGTTGTTCAAGGTAAAAATCTGTTCAAAGAGATTGGTTGTCAAAGCTGTCACCAAGCTGAAATTCGCACGGCAGAGCGAGAAGGTCTGTCTGCATTATCTAATCAGTTAATTAGCCCATATACCGACATGTTGCTACACGACATGGGTGAAGGCTTAGCGGACAATCGCCCTGAGTATCTTGCCAATGGTCAAGAGTGGCGTACCACACCACTTTGGGGATTAGGTTATACCAAAGAAGTGAACGGTCATACGTTCTTACTTCATGACGGTCGCGCAAGAAACGTTATGGAAGCGGTACTTTGGCATGGTGGTGAAGCAGAAATGGCAAAACAAAAAGTATTAGCTTTGAGTAGCAGTGAACGCGAAGCACTACTAGCGTTTTTGGACTCATTATAGGCTGTCTTGAATTCAGTTAAGCCAACGGCTTAGTTACTTAAGAAAACCGCTAACAAAAGACTGACTACCGCTGAACTTGTAGGGATACGAGGCCAGCGGTCGTTTCATATTTATTGAACTCATATAATTAAAAGAAAAACTAGGAAGTAAGGTAACAGCATGGCACATAAATTTTTGTTAATGCCCTTGTCGGTATTAATCATGGCAGGCTGCCAGTCATCGGGTGAGCAAACGGCTTCATCTGAGGTTAACGGTGTCTCTTATCAAGCAGACACGACTGCTCATATCAGCCGTAGCGTGTATCAACAAGAGTTTGATTCAGCCGTGCTATTCGCTAAGCAAGCCGGTGAGCTGGAAGTCTTGATGCAGGGTTACTGTGAAACCAACAATATTGAGCTGGATGCGTTGGAAAATCAGTGGCAGCTCACCATGAACAGCTGGATGGCACTGCAAGGACAAGAAAGAGGCCCAACAGCGGCATTGGAACAGAGCTGGAATGTTCAGTTTTGGCCAGACAAAAAGAACACCACAGGTCTAAAAATGCGTCAACTGACTCAGCAAGATAAAGCTTGGTCACAAGATGAAATCGCACAGCAGAGTGTGACTGTTCAAGGGCTTGGCGCCTTGGAGTGGTCTCTGTACGACGAGCAATCTCCATTGCTTCAAGACAAAGCTTCAGGTTGTCTATCTTCACAAGCTATCGCACAAAACCTGGCGATGAAATCGGCCTCTATTGCTGAAGCTTGGCAGGTTAACCCGTGGTTAGCACTGGACGAGATGCGTTGGGAATCGGAGTACATCGCTTTGTTGACCAATCAACTTGATTACAGCATGAAAAAACTGAGTCGTCCGATGGCTAAAATTGGTCATCCACGCCCTTACTTCTCGGAATCATGGCGCGCTCAAACCTCAATGACTCAGCTGAAATCGAACGTAGCGGCGCTAGAGAAATTGTACTTAGCAGATGGTAATGGTCTTGATGGTTTATTGAGAGAAAAGGGCTTAAATGACCTTGCCGATCGTGTAGCTGCCCAGTTCACGCTAACCTTAGATACTTGGCCTACAGACTCTAGCTTGTTTACTCTATTACAGAGCAAAGAGGGCTACCGAGAGGTGCTGACTCAATACAACAAACTAGAACGTTTGAAGTACCTCATTCATGAAGAAGTGGCGATAGAGCTTGGCGTGGTAATAGGATTTAATGCTACCGATGGTGACTGATACTACGCGAAGAACGCTACTCAAGGCTGCACTGGGTTGTGCGGCTGTTCCATTGCTTCCGTTTGGCTGCGCTAGTCGCTCTGGTGCTGAGAGCTCATCTAGTGAGCCTCAATTAATCGGTTGTGCGCTGAATGGGCGAGGTCAATATTCAGCGGTTGTGGCTGACGAATATGGAATGCCATTGAGTCAACTGCCGATCCCAGATCGTGGTCATGGCGTCGCGATTTGCCCAACCTCATCACATGCGGTGGTTTTTGCTCGTCGTCCTGGTGACTATTTTATGGTGTTTGACTATAAAAACGGTCAGCAGATCAAAATGGTCGTGAAAGGTAACAACCGTCACTTCTACGGTCATGGCGTTTACTCATTAGACGGCAAGTTACTGTATGCCACTGAAGGGAAAACGGACAGCAGCCAAGGTGTGATTGGCGTTTACGATGTCGAGCAAGGGTATCGTAAGGTCGAAGAGTTCACTGGTTTTGGTATTGGGCCTCATGAAGTGATCATCATGCCGGATGGTAATCTCGCGATCGGCGTTGGTGGCGTTCATACTGATGGTAGAACACCGAAAAACCTCGATTCGATGCAGCCGAGCTTGAGTTATGTTTCTCCTGAAGGTGTGTTACTTGATCAGGTTGAATTGTTGGATAAGAAGCTGAGCATTCGACACTTAGCCCATGATGGTGCTGAAACCGTGCTTTGTGGCCAGCAATATCGTGGTGAACCAGATGAGTATCCTTCGCTGTTGGCGATGCACACTAAAGGAGGCCAGTTTGAATCACTTAACGCAGAGCCAGAGCAATGGGCAAGGTTCAATCACTATATCGCCAGTATTGCGGCGTCAGACGATTGGATTATTGCGACTTCGCCAAGAGGCAACTGCTACGGTATTTGGTCTAAAGAAACCAAAGAATTAGTAGAACTGTCTGCATTATCTGACGCTTCTGGTGCTGTGCTGCGTGATGGTGAGTTTCGATTAAGCTCTGGGGCGGGAAGTGTGGTAAGCCAGAGCAAGCCTTATGAGAAATCAACTCAGCAATCATCGGTCCAGTGGGATAACCATTGGAGTTCAATCTGATTTATAAAGCCTCTTAAAAATAACATGCTTACTCCGATTTCTTTGCCATACTTATGAGATGGTTGGTGACGGAGTTAAGCATGTTAGCAAAATACTTCTGTGGATTATTGGTGTTAGTTTCCGTGCATGCATGGAGCTATGCGAGTTCTGACGAGAGCCGTTTCATTCCGGCGGAATCAGAACTCTCTTTCATGCTTATATATCCAGAGCTCACACAGAGTATCTATCAAGACACTTCTCTGCCTATCCTTTGGGATTCTCCTGAGCTGGTTAAAGCGTTTGAGTTCCAATTGTCGCTTCTTGAACAAGCGCAAATGGCACCACTCTTCGAGCGACAACTCAAGCAAATCCGTCACTATCAATCCCATGCTCAATGGCAAGAGTTGGACATATTACTTACCGATACTTTTATCTACTACCTGAGCTACGTTGAAAATGCGCCGCTTGCCGGTAAAGAGTGGTACTTCTCGGGCAAGCTGCATTCCAAATTACCAGCGCCTTCTCCGCATATCCTGATGAGATTAAAAAGCAGCGTCGCCAATGATTACTTATTGGAGATGGTGTTATCTTACGCGCCGCCTGTTGGGGATTTTGACCAATTCAAAGCAACCTATTCGGTGTTAGAAACCGCCTCTGAACTCAATATTGAACGATATAGACAGAAAGGTTTGAAGCGCTTGGGTGACGAGCTTTCATACAAGACGGTTCTTGTTGAGCGCATTGCTTTGGTTGGTGTTGATACCTCGATGATCGCGGTCGATTTTCCCAAGTTCGATCGAGATCTGCAAAAGGCGATTAAATCTTTCCAACGCATGCACGGTCTTACGGATGATGGGATCATCGGGCCAGACACGATCAAATGGATCAATATGGGCTTTGATGATCGACTTACTTCCCTAGCATTGAACGCCGAGCGTGCCCGCTTATGGCCAAGAAATAGAGACTCACTGATTGTGGTGAATGTACCTAGTTTTGATATGAAGTATTGGGAAGATGGGGAAGAGGTTTTTGAATCTAAAGTTGTGGTTGGGAGAAAATCGAGAAAAACACCACTCTTAGAGATAAAGCTTGATTCGGTTATCTTAAATCCGACTTGGAACGTGCCATGGAAAATCATGGTTAAAGATATCTTGCCTAAAGTAAAAGCCGACGAGAGTTATCTTGAAACACACAATTTTCAAGTGATCGATGGTTGGCGTTCGATGGAAACTGTCGATACTACCGAGATAGATTGGCAAACGATTAACTTTAACTCTTTTCCTTATCGAATGCGCCAGCAAGCAGGCTCTAGTAACGCATTGGGTTTGTATAAGTTCAATACGCCCAACAAGCGAGCCATCTATCTCCATGACACCCCAAGTAAAAGCTTGTTTAACGATGACTTCCGCGCCTATAGCTCTGGTTGTATTCGTGTTGAGCATGCCGAGGAACTCGCGGAGTTGTTATTTGCGACTAAGGTAAAGAAAGTGCCGAATCAGGATGATGAACTTGCGCCCAATACTAAGGTTCGTCTCAAGAAGCGAATTCCAGTGCATATCATTTATCAAACCGTGTTGTTTGAAGAAGGAGGCATACAATACCGCGGTGATATCTACCAATATGATAAAGAGGGCGGTTGATTGAAATATGGTCAAGAAAGGTGATCTTGACTGAAAAATGACAACCAAGCTTCTATTGATAAAATTATAATGAGTATCAATAACTAACCGTGCAAAGGTTACAAATACTAACGTTTTGCACGGTTTTTGTACGTTGACGCAGCAAATTCCATTATGTATCGTGCATTTTTCGTTCGATCTAATTGGTTTTTTTGCTGTATGTCTCAAAGTTTATTTTCACGCCGTCAGTTTCTGACTTACGCTGGTGGTACTGCTGTAGTCGCCTCTCTTACTCCTTCTATCGCTTTCGCTTCATACCCGGATCAACCAAGAACGATTAGCATGAACAATCTTCACACTGGTGAACGATTAGAGACTTGTTATTTCGATGGCACTAACTATGTTGGTGACGAGATGGCACGCCTTAGCAAACTGTGCCGTGACTTCCGCCGCAATGAGATTCATCCAATGGATAAGAACCTGTTTGATCAGATCACTCAGATTCAAAATGTACTGGGTATTCAAAAAGAAGTTCAAATCATCTCTGGCTACCGCTCTCCAGCAACCAACGAAGCGTTGCGCTCTAAGTCGAGTGGTGTCGCTAAAAAGAGCTATCACATGCTTGGTAAAGCGATCGATTTTCGTATCGATGGTGTTGATTTAAAGGAACTGAGAGACGTAGCTAAAAGTCTGCAAGCAGGTGGTGTTGGTTATTACGCTCGTAGTAACTTCATCCACATTGATACTGGTCCAGTTCGCAGCTGGTAGAGCTAAGCTGAGTTATTGAGTGATACGGTAGGCACTTGTCAAAGTAGACATCCAATGTCATAGTTTGCCCAAATTTCAGTTTGTTCTAATAATTCGGTTTATTGCTGCTCAGTTTGTTGCTGTTTAGTTTGTTATTGTTGGGTTTGTTGCCAATAACATAGCGATATTCGAGTTGTTCACCAGATTCGCTCTTTAAGGTTTGTATATGTCTCTTAAGTATCAAGTTGTACCTGTTACCTCTTTTTCTCAGAACTGCTCGATTGTGTGGTGTGATGAAACCATGGAAGGCATCGTTGTCGATCCGGGCGGTGATGTTCAACAACTCGCGGCTATCATTGAAGAACTCGGTGTTAAGGTTGTGAACTTGGTACTGACGCACGGTCACTTAGATCATGTTGGCGGTACGGTACCACTTGCTGAGATCTTGAAGGTTGAAATTGTGGGCCCGCATAAGGCAGACAACTTCTGGCTACAAGGTCTAGAGAATCAAAGTCAGATGTTTGGTTTCCCACTGTGTAAAGCTTTTGAACCAAACACTTGGTTAGAAGAGGGCGACAAAGTCACTTTTGGTAATCAAGTGATTGATGTGATTCACACGCCGGGCCACACGCCAGGTCACGTTGTATTGTTCAGTGAGCAAGCTCGTTTAGCGTTTGTGGGTGATGTGTTGTTTAACGGCGCAATTGGCCGTACTGACTTCCCACAAGGTGACTTCAATACGCTTATCGCTTCAATCAAGACTAAGCTTTGGCCACTAGGCAGTGACGTAACATTCGTTCCGGGCCATGGTCCTGAATCGACATTCGGTCGCGAGCGTGCATCAAACCCGTTCGTCGCAGATGAAATGCCTCTGTACTAATTAAATTTTTGATTTTCCAACCGATTATTTGTGTCGATTGATTGAAAATGAAGCTTAGCTTTTGTCCTGAAAGCTAAGCTTTTTTATTGTGTGTGAACTTACTGGTAAACCTTAATCAGAAAGACGTTCAGCGGCAGCCAAGTAGCGTCGAGCCAGCCCCACAAACTCTTCTCCACTCATATTCAAATCATGGGTTGATATGAAAATGTCATAACCGTGGAAGCCCCTTTGATATTTCATTCTGTTGGCAAGCATCGCCTGCAATCCAGAATAGTTTTTAATCACCGCGTTTGGACTGTTTGTCTCATTCGGTGAATCAAGGTTGTCCTGTGATTGGTTATCGTTGAAATTTACGTTGTCGGTATTCTGCGACTCTTTGTATTGGCTTAGTTCGACACAGCCACTTTCAGTACAACGCGCATGGTAATGCGATGAGTCGAGAACCATATCCTCAAAGTTGGACTCTTTGCCTGCTTGTTTGGCTCCTAAGTACAAAAGTGCTCGTTGGCTGAGCAATAATTCACAAGTTATTTTAGGGCAAATCGAATCGAGGTAGGGCGAGTAATCTTTTACTTTAATTCCGACCCAGGGCAGAGGTTGATGCCAACCATCTTGTTCATAAGTGCAAAGACCAATTTTTTGGATGTTACTCCATTTTAAAACCCAACCCCCTTTGTAAAAGTGCTGCTGAAAATGAGTCGGGGTAAGTGTGAACATCACTCGGCTGCGCAGCATCAAATAGTAGCCAGTTCCCAGAAGCGCAATACTGCAAAAAGCACCCACGATCAGTAACTTTGGATTGTCACTGTAGAGCGAAACGATCAAGCAAATGAAGCCTAAAATAATGGCGAGGATACGGTACGAGCGAGTGAATGAAGGCAAAGAGAAATTACTAAGGTGACGAGTGTCCATAGGTAACACCAAGTTTTCATATTTTTGTCTGGATGGATAACCAGTGTATATGACCCTGAATTGATAAGTCGATGTTTAAATAATAGACGCTAGTAGACAATATCGGTATTTTTCGTCGACTTTCGACGCTTCACTCTACAAATAGCTCCTGTTTTTTGGTATAAATCGCGCTTCAAATTTTCACCACTGCGAAAAGAGCAGTGAACTGGAGAAATATTCAATGAGACTTGCTCATAAGCGTAAGGTGCAGGCTAAACTGCAGAAACGCACTAAAGCGGCTGTAGTTAAAGCAGTGGCAACGCCGAAAAAAGCGAAGCCTGTCGCAGAGAAAGTTGTAGCAGAAAAAACTGTAGCAGCAAAACCAGCGGTAGAGAAAGTAGTAGCAGCAACTAAAGAAGTTGCAGTAGCACTGACTCCTAAGCAACAACAAGTTCTAGACATCGTTGTTAGCAATGCTGAAGGCATTAACCCTAAAGGTATCGGCCTAGAAGCTGGTCAAGAAGACGCGAAAGCAGCTTCATGGGCAACAGGCGCATTGAAAAAACTTCTTGAAGAAAACCTAGTAGCGAAAGAGCAGCTAGCAGGTAACAAGGTTATCTACAAAGCTATCTAATCCTGTGGGATTACATTCGCTTCGTTAAGTTTTTAAGCCTCGATTTTCGAGGCTTTTTTGTATCTGGCACATTATGCCAAGTCCGAGCCCAAATCCAAGCCTAAACCTAGGCTCTATAATCTCAATTCCAATTCGATATACGGCTTAACTGATTAGTGTTGTCTCGTGTCAGAGCTTCGAATCAGCAAGCACTAAATTAGGGCGTTAGCTAGGTAGATCAAGAGAGCAAAGCCTTGATTTTTTCCCCTAAAATACAGCAATGAATAGAGCTTCATCACGAAATGGCAATCAATTGTTAAGAGTATTTAATTATTAATACTTAGGTATTTATCAATAAGCATTTCTCTAGTGAATGGCCTCAATCCTTTAAAATCGACTTTACCTAATCATCTCCTACGTAGTTCTACGTAATCCTTTGGTCTAATACGCAGTTTGTGTGCGCCCGTCGTGCGTGCTCTCCCTGATATCTTGTTGCCTCATCACGGTGCACTCTTATGTTGAATCATAAAAAATGCTCATAGAAAGAGTGTTAACCCAACAAAGGACGTGAACATGAGTCTCATTTCTAACTCCCTCACACGAGTTTTTAAAAACGTTGCAGTAACTGCTGCGGCTTGTTTAGCTTTGGTCGCTACTGGTGCTACAGCCGCTGATAAGGTTTACCGTTTAAAACTTGCGGAAACTTGGGGACCAAACTTCCCAGTTTTCGGTGATGCAACCAAAAACATGGCGGCGATGGCTGAGAAGATGTCGAATGGTCGACTGCAAATCAGAATCGATTCAGCAAACAAACACAAAGCACCTCTTGGCGTTTTTGACATGGTTAAGTCTGGTCAATACGACATGGGTCACTCAGGCTCTTACTACTGGAAAGGTAAAGTTCCAAACACTCTTTACTTCACTTCTATGCCTTTCGGTATGACGCCAGCAGAACAATACGCGTGGTTCTATCACGGTGGTGGTATGGAGTTAATGGAGCAGGTTTACTCTCCACATAACTTGATGTCTTTCCCTGGTGGTAACACGGATATCCAGATGGGGGGTTGGTTTCAAAAAGAGATCAACAGCGTTGAAGATCTACAAGGTCTGAAAATGCGAATCCCGGGCTTTGCAGGCGAGATTCTTGCTGAGCTAGGTGCTAAACCGACGAACATTGCCCCAGGTGAACTTTACACGTCTCTAGAGCGTCGCACGATTGATGCACTAGAGTGGGTAGGTCCATCGCTGGATTTACGAATGGGCTTCCACAAAATCGCGCCTTACTACTACACAGGTTGGCACGAGCCGGGTTCAGAGCTTCAATTCCTAGTGAACAAGCGTACATGGAACAAGCTGCCTGAAGACCTACAAGAAATCTTACGTGTTGCAATGCGTACTGCGGCTTACGACATGTACACACAAGCAACGCACGAAAGTGGTAAGAACTGGGTTTCAATGAAGACAGAATACCCAGATGTACAAGTGAAAGATTTCCCACCAGAGGTTATGTCTGCTCTGAAAGAAGCGAACGATCGCCTACTGGCTGCACATGCTGAGAAAGATGAGCTAGCAAAAGAGATTCAAGCTTCACAAGCAAGCTACCTAGAGCAAGTACGTTCATGGACGGATATTTCACATAGAGCTTATCTAAATAGCCAAGCGAAATAATCGACTGTTGTTGAACTGAAGTTAAATGAACCCAAAGCTTTTCTTATTGAGTATTTAAGAGTGAATAAGCTGAGGGTTCATTTTCAACATAATAATTAAATGCCCAAGAACCCTTTCTACGTCGTGCCTATTGCTAGCTATAAACTGAATCGTTTTTAGTTGGGTTAGCTGTACTGCAAGATGTCTTTTCAAATTCCATGGAGTCGGGAATGCGAAGTCTAATTTATATTGAACGCCTGTTTAATCGTATCGGTGACGCACTGGGATGGCTTTCCAGTATGTTGTTTATTTTACTTATCGCCAACGTCGTGTATGACGTTGTCATGAGATATGCCTTCAACGATGTCTCTATCGCCTTCCAAGAGATGGAATGGCACCTTTTCTCCGCCGTTTTCCTACTCGGTGTTCCTTATGCCATCAAGGCTGGTGGCCATGTTCGAGTTGACGTGTTCTATGAGCAACTGAGCTTTAAAGCACAAGCGATTATTGACCTGCTTGGCACGCTTATCTTTCTACTTCCGTTTTGCCTGCTGGTGGCTTGGTTTGGTATCGATGTTGCCAAAGAGAGTTATGAACTGGGTGAAACCTCAGGCGATCCCGGTGGCCTGCCGTATCGCTGGATCATCAAAGCTATGATCCCGCTGTCATTCTTTTTGATGGCACTCAGTGGCGTAGGTTTGATCCTGCATTCACTGAATAAGATTTTTAATCCGCATCTTATCCATGCAAACAATATTCATACAAAAAACAAGTAGAGGCTGAACATGATTGGAATAGTAATGTTTTTCGTAGCCTTGTTTGCGCTTTTACTTGGCTTCCCAGTGGCGTTTACCTTTGGTGGTATCGCGTTAATCTTTGGTGTTTGGGCTGAGGGCATTGAAATGTTTGCCTTCATGCCATATCGAATTCAATCCATTATGGAAAACACGGTTCTGATGGCCGTTCCATTGTTTGTTTTTATGGGGCTCGTTCTACAAAAGACCAAGCTTGCTGAGCAGTTGCTTGAGTCTATGGGGCGACTGTTTGGCGGCGTTCGTGGTGGTATCGCGATTTCAACCGTATTAGTAGGTTCACTACTTGCGGCTTCTACTGGCGTGGTTGGTGCTTCTGTTGTTGCTATGGGACTTATCTCCCTACCTGTAATGCTCAAGTACAATTACGACAAAGGCTTAGCCTGCGGCACTATTTGTGCGTCTGGTACGCTAGGGCAGATCATTCCACCCTCCATCGTATTGATTCTATTGGGTGATGTTCTAGGTGTTCCTGTAGGCGACTTGTTCCAAGCGGCGATTTGGCCGGGCGTGATGCTGGTCGGCGCGTACATCGTTTATATCTTGATATACGCAAAGCTACACCCTGAAGCGGCTCAACCTATTGAACGTGATGACTCCATCAGCCGTAAGCAGGAAGTGTTTAACGCACTGAAAGCGATTCTTCCGCCTCTAGCGTTAATCATTGTTGTACTGGGCTCTATCTTCGCAGGTGTTGCTACGCCAACAGAGTCAGCCGCATTAGGTGGCGCGGGTGCGATGATACTTGCACTGCTTTACGGTCAATTTAGTTGGTCGATGGTGTACGAGGCGTCGAAAGAGACGGTGAAAGTAACGGCGATGGTATTTGCTATCTTGTTGGGTGCAACGGCATTCTCAATGGCGTTTACCTACACTGGTGGCGACTATCTGGTTGAAGAGTGGATGCTACAACTGCCAGGTGAAAAATGGGGCTTCCTGATCATTACCATGCTGGTGATTCTGATTCTGGGTTTCTTCATCGACTTCGTAGAGATCTGTTTCATCATCGTGCCGATCATTGCGCCAGTTGCTGAACTGATGGGCATCAACATGACATGGTTCGCTATCCTTATTGCGATGAACCTACAAACTTCCTTCTTAACGCCGCCATTTGGTTTTAGTTTGTTCTATTTAAAAGGCGTAGCACCGAAAGGCGTGACGACTAAGGACATCTACCGAGGTGTGATGCCGTTCATTCTGATTCAAATCCTCGTACTTGGATCACTTCTCGCTTTCCCATCTTTCTATGGAATGTGAGTGAAGCCAAGAATGTGAATGATATGTTTCAACGGCTATCTATAAATTGCTAAAGTAAAACGGCTTATTGATGTTCAGTAAGCCGTTTTTTGTGAGGGAAAGGAATGCCTCTAAAAGCCAAGCTGATTTTGCTGACGTTGCTCCCGTTGCTGCTGGTAACGGCGAGTATTAGTTGGATCTCGCTGCACCAGACTAAGACGTTAGGCGCTAAAGAAGTCGAGATCTTTAGAGACAGCCTAATCAAGTCGCGTGAAAACGCCCTCAAAGACACGGTTGATCTCGCGTTCGACGCCATAGAACACGTCTATAACGATCCAAATATCCAAGAAGCCCAAGCCAAAAAAAAAGTTCGAACCATATTGTCTAAACTTAGATATGGCTCTGATGGGTACTTCTTCGCATACGATCGCCTCGGGACCAACTTGGTTCATCCAATTCAGCCAGAATTGATAGGCCAAAACCTACTCCAACTGCAAGATGAAGATGGCGATTTTCTGATAGAGGCTCTGTTAAGAGAAGCGCAAACCGGAGGCGGGTTTCACCAGTATTTGTGGCAAAAACCGTCGACGGGTGAGGTGGTGTCTAAGCTGAGCTACGCCGCTTGGTTAGAGCGTTGGGACTGGATGATTGGCACCGGCTTGTATATTGAAGACGTACACCAAGAAGTGGCTTCGATGCAGGCTGCGATAAATAAGAATATTGAAACCACGTTCTTTTCGATTGTGGTGATTTTGAGCGTAACGGTCGCGGTCATCATCGTGCTGACCTTGGCTATTAACATGCATGAACATCGGATTGCTGATAACAACTTAAAGGAGCTGGCGCATAAGACGGTGATGTTCCAAGAAGACGAGAAGAAGCATCTAGCGCGTGAGTTGCATGATGGTATTAACCAATTATTAGTGTCGAGTCGTTGCCATTTGGAACTGCTCGGTAATAAGCTACAAAATGAAGACCTTAAAGCACATTTGAATAAGTCGCAGCATTCACTGATGCGAGCGATCGAAGAAGTGAGGCACATCTCGCATCAACTTCGTCCAAGTTCGTTGGATGATATTGGTTTAGAGGCGGCATTGTCTTCATTGTTGTTAGATTTTCAGGCGCATTCGGGTATTGAAGTAGAAACCTTGTTTAGCACTCAACAGGGTAAGTTGAAATCTGAGGCTGCGACAACCTTGTATCGAGTGGTGCAAGAGTCGCTGAATAATATCGAGAAACACGCGCAAGCGACCAAAGTAACGGTTATCGCTCAGCAAATTGGTAATGTGTTGCAACTACTGATTCAAGATAACGGTGTCGGTTTCAACACCTATAAAGCGATGGAAAAACGAGGGATCGGGCTGCGTAACATGAGAGAGCGAGTGGAGTTCATCGGTGGTGACTTTGAATTGATGAGTGAGATTGGCCTCGGAACGGAAATTACAGTGTTACTGACACTAGAGGGATTAATGAATGAGTGAAGTTATTCGAGTTGTGATTGCTGACGATCACCAAGTGGTACTGGATGGCTTTATGGCGAGATTGGAACTCGAGCCAGATATTAGCGTGATAGGTACCGCCAGCAATGGACTAGAAGCGGTAGAGGTCGTTAAGTCTCTGCGCCCTGATGTGGTGTTGATGGATATCAGCATGCCTATCATGAATGGCATTGATGCCACCCATCTGATTAAAGAAGAAGACCCAGAAGCCAAGGTCCTGATGCTGACCATGCATAACAACCGTGAATACATCATGAAGGTGATGCAGTCGGGTGCTGTCGGTTACATGTTGAAAGAGATTTCGGCTGAAAAAATGGTACAGGCAATCAAAACGGTCAATCAAGGATCGACCTATTTCTGTGAAAAAGTCACGCAGAATTTGTTTACTCAGCCGATTACTCCCACGCCATCTGTCAAGAATCCATTGAGCAGACGTGAAGAGGCTGTGCTGAAATTAGTCGCAAAAGGGGAGAGCAGTAAAGAGGTCGCAAAGGCGCTGAATATCAGCTATCGAACGGTAGAAACCCATAGGCAAAATATTAAGCATAAGCTCGATATTCACTCTACGGCAGAGCTTGCTAAATATGCGGTCAGCTCCGGGCTTGTGGACTGATCTTACGCTAAATAACGTTAAATGTGTAATTTAATTACTAAATGCCTCCTTTATGGAGTTTTTTTAGTATTTTTGCGACAGGTTGATATTCTTCTTTTCGAAATTTAAGCGCCGAATGCAATGTTGCAAACTGTGCGCTGCAAATTAGAGAGGAAGCATGGAGCCTGTAAAAGATAGGTATAGTATTGAAAATACCGATTATACAGTAGGACAAGATAACGTTCAGAAATGGGGTTTTGATGTTCATAACCCAGTATTTGGAATCAGTGCAGGGGCGATCATTATCTTCCTGTTGGCACTTCTAGTCGCAGACCCTGAAACCGCAAAAGCGGCGCTTGATGGAATCAAATGGAAAGTCATTGGTAACTTCGATGGTTTCTTCATGTGGGCAGCAAACATCTTCGTAATTTTCTGTTTTGCCCTCATTGTCTCCCCGTATGGCAAGATACGTATTGGTGGCAATGATGCCAAAGCAGAGCACTCAAACCTATCTTGGATGTCGATGTTATTCGCCGCAGGAATGGGTATTGGCTTAATGTTCTGGGGTGTTGCTGAGCCAGTAGCTTACTTCACTGGCTGGTATGAAACACCACTAGGTGTTGAAGCTTACTCTCCTGAAGCGGCGAAGTTGGCTCTTGGTGCAACCATCTACAACTGGGGTCTGCACGGTTGGGCGATTTACGCGGTTGTTGCTCTAGCGCTTGCCTTCTTCACCTTCAATAAAGGTTTACCTCTATCAATCCGCTCTATTTTCTACCCTATCTTGGGTGATAGAACTTGGGGTTGGTTTGGTCATATTGTTGATATCGTCGCTGTGCTTGCAACGCTATTTGGCCTTGCAACTTCATTGGGCTTAGGTGCTCAACAAGCAACAAGTGGTATTAACCATGTATTTGGTACCGATGGCGGTATTGGCATGCAGCTGATTGTTATCGCTGTGGTTACTTTCTTAGCGACAATGTCCGTGGTTCGTGGCATCAACGGTGGTGTAAAGCTTCTGAGTAATGTGAACATGCTGGTTGCTTTGGGCTTACTTATCTTCGTTACCATCGCTGGTGGCATGGCGGGTATTAAAGCAATCCCAACCGCGCTAATGGGCTACATTGAAAACTTCATTCCCTTAAGCAATCCTCACGGTCGTGATGACGAAACGTGGATGCAAGGTTGGACGGTATTCTACTGGGCATGGTGGATGTCTTGGTCACCATTCGTAGGCATGTTCATCGCTCGTATCTCTAAAGGTCGAACGATTCGTGAATTCATCGTTGCTGTATTGTTCATCCCAACGACAGTAATCATCATCTGGATGGCTATTTTCGGTGGCATCGCGATTGATCAAGTGGCGAACAAGGTGGGCGAGATTGGTGTGAATGGTCTGCAAGATATTACACTTTCTCTTTTCCATACTTACGATGCTCTGCCAATGAGCTCTGTGCTTTCAGTGGTATCGATTGGTTTGATTATGGTGTTCTTTATCACCTCTTCTGATTCAGGCTCATTGGTTATCGATAGCATTACCTCTGGCGGTAAAGTGGATGCACCGGTTCCACAACGTGTATTTTGGGCGTTGATGGGCGGCGCGATTGCAGCGGTTCTACTATGGGTTGGTGGTACGGAATCTATTCAAGCACTGCAAGCTGGAACGGTATCGATGGCGCTACCATTTGCCTTCATATTATTGCTTATGTGCCTAAGCTTATTGCTAGGTTTACGAACTGAAAATCAATTGGTTAAGCACCAAAATGCTTTGAGTTAAAAGTATTTTTGATAAAAAGGTCGACAGGGTCGACCTTTTTTTTCGTCATAAACTTGAGTAATTACGTGAATATTGTTTGAAATTCCATCGAACCGATTCTAGTTTACTGAAAACAACAAGTTAACCTGCTAAACTTCAGACATCCAAGTATTTGAATTATTGTGACAACAGCTTGTACTACTTGGATCGTAGGTTCGAGTTTGTAATTAAGTCGCAGGTAAGTAAGGAATACGAGGTCAATAGACCCTAATAGAATTCCGTAGAGAGGGATGATGACTAAAGGTATAGATAAATACAGTATCGACAGTACGGATTACACTGTCGGTCAAGATAACGTCCAAAAATGGGGTTTTGATGTTCATAACCCAGTATTTGGTATTAGTGCGGGACTTATCGCTTTGTTCCTGATCGGTGTTCTTATTACAGATACCGCTTCAGCAAAGGCTGCGCTAGATGGCGTTAAAGGCCAGATTATCAATTCGTTTGATTGGCTTTTCATCTGGTCGGGTAATATTTTCGTAATTTTCTGCTTAGGTTTGATTGTTTCTCCGTACGGCAAAATCCGCCTTGGTGGTGTTGATGCGACGGCAGATTACTCATTCTTCTCTTGGCTATCGATGCTGTTTGCCGCAGGTATGGGTATCGGCTTGATGTTCTGGAGTGTGGCAGAGCCAGCGGCTTACTTCACGGGTTGGTTTGAAACTCCGTTAGGTGTTGAACCAAACACACCAGAAGCTGCAAAACTGGCATTGGGCGCAACCATGTATCACTGGGGTCTACACCCTTGGGCGATTTATGGCGTAGTAGCACTGTCACTTGCGTTTTTCTCTTACAACAAGGGATTGCCTCTTTCTATCCGTTCTATCTTTTACCCAATTTTAGGTGATAGAGCTTGGGGCTGGGCAGGTCACATTGTTGATATTCTTGCTGTACTTGCAACGCTATTTGGTCTGGCGACATCGTTAGGTCTTGGTGCACAACAAGCGGCAAGTGGTATTCAGCATGTATTCGGCATTGAAGCGGGCTTAGGTCTGCAAGTTATTGTGATTACAGCGGTGACTTTATTGGCGGTAGTATCAGTACTTCGTGGTATTGATGGTGGCGTTAAAGTTATCAGTAACATCAACATGTTGGTGGCTTTCCTACTGCTTATCTTAGTGGCTCTAATCGGCTACGCGGTGACTTTAGGTTCTATCCCAACGACATTGATGGCATACATTGAAAACATCATTCCGTTGAGTAACCCTCACGGTCGTGAAGATGAAACGTGGATGCACGGTTGGACTGTATTCTACTGGGCTTGGTGGATCTCATGGTCTCCATTCGTAGGTATGTTTATCGCACGTGTTTCTAAAGGTCGTACCGTTCGTGAGTTCATCACAGCAGTACTGATTGTACCGACGACAGTGACTATCATTTGGATGTCAGTATTCGGTGGTATGGCGATTGACCAAATCGTGAATAACGTTGGTATTCTTGGTCAAGACGGCCTAACAGATGTATCACTAGCAATGTTCCAAATGTTTGATGCACTGCCGTTCGGGACTCTGCTTTCAATCATTGCGGTTGTATTGGTTCTAGTATTCTTCATTACATCGTCTGACTCAGGCTCTCTAGTAATCGACAGCATCACCGCGGGTGGTAAAGTTGATACGCCTGTGCCTCAACGTGTGTTCTGGGCGTTCCTTGAAGGTGCGATTGCTGTGGCTCTATTGTGGGTTGGTGGTACTGAAGCAGTACAAGCTCTACAAGCGGGTGCAATCTCGACGGCATTACCATTTACCATCATTCTATTACTGATGTGTGTGAGCTTGCTAATGGGTATGCGTACAGAAAAACGCTAGGCTTTTTAAGCTGAAATCTACTGCAATTTATACGCAGTAGAACGGTAAATAATATGAAGGCAGAAGAGGAAACTCTTCTGCCTTTTTTGGTGCGCCGAGCA